>CANSLL010000029.1 GCA_947647695.1 uncultured Clostridia bacterium
CCCATTATCTTTCGCAGAAAGCGAAAGATAATGGGGTACCCCATTCCGCGCTTGACTGTTCGTTGTGCGTATTATATACCCGGTATTCTCCTTCGTCAATATATTTTCGTAAATTTTATCTTTTTACGAAAATAAAATTTGTGCCGTCTTTTTGCTCATTATGCCAAAGTCCTGCCATTTCACCTCTGATGTCCGCATCGCGATGTCCTTCTTTGCAGGCGCGCGCCTCACTTTTTCGCAAACGAAAAAAGGGCGGCACTGCCGCCCTTTCCGATGTACTGCCGCTTTATTTTGCATGGATCTCGATCTTTTCCGGCTTGAGTTTGGAGTACCGGATCTCCTGGCTCTGGTAAATGCCGTAATATCCAGACAACATATAGCTGATACCGCAGGCGATGGCAAAATAACTCAACTCCCGCGCGCCGAACAGCTCCACGCTCAGCACAATGGCCGCAACGGGGCAGTTGACCGCGCCGCAGAACACCGCCACAATCCCCACCGCAGCGCCGAAACTGGCGGGGACGCCCAACAGGCCGCCCATAAAGCAGCCAAACGTCGCGCCGACAAAAAACGAAGGGATGATCTCCCCGCCCTTGAAGCCGCAGCCGATGGTAACGGCGGTAAACACAATCTTCAGCACCCAGTCCCAGGGCTGGGCCGTACCGCCCATGGCCGCCATGATGCCGTTGATCCCCGTGCCGTTATAATCCGTGCCCCACAACAGCGTCAGTCCGATCAGCGCTGCGCTGCCTGCCAGGACACGCAGATATGGATTGGGCAATTTCCGCCCAAAAAGACGTTCCGTTTTGTGCATGGACACGCAAAAGGCAATGCTGACCAAAGCGCACAATACCGACAGCGCCGCGATCTGCACAACGCCCAAGGGCGACAGGTCAAAGACCTCCAGCACAGCAAAGCGCGTGGGCTGCAACTGAAACAGCAGCGAAACGCCGTAGGCCGTCAGAGCGGAAAGCAGGCAGGGGATGAATGCCATATAATAAAACACCCCTACCGTCAGCACCTCCAGGGCAAAAATCGCCGCCGTAAGGGGCGTGCCAAACAACGCCGCAAACACGGCGCTCATACCGCACATCGTCGCCACGCGAATGTCTCGGTCGCTCTGGCGGAAGAGCCGTCCCACCTGCCAGCCGATGCTGCCGCCGATCTGAAGCGCCGCACCTTCGCGGCCCGCGCTGCCTCCCACCAGATGGGTGACCGCCGTGGCGGCAAAGATCACGGGGGTCAGCAGCAACGGGACCTTTTCCCCAAAATGGACCGAATTGATGATGTCGTTGGTGCCCTTCCCCTCCATTGCGCTCACACGGTACAGCCAAACGATCAGCAGACCGCCCAGGGGCATCAGATAAAGGAGCCAGGGGGAACCGGCACGGGTGTCCGTCGCCAGCCGGACGCTGAGGTTGAACAGGGAACCCACTGTTCCGCCCACCGCGCCGATGGTCACGGAGATCGCCGCCCATTTGAGAAAGGTCCTGCCATAGTTGGACGCACTTTTGATCTTTCGTTGACACAGGGCGCATAACGCTTCCCGTCGGGTTTCCATGGCACGCTCCTCCTTTTTTAAGACGCCGGTTCTGCCGGACGCCGCGTTTAGAAAAAACAAAAGCGCAGTTTTTCAGCCGGTGGGCCTGCGGCCCGCCGGCTGAACAGCGTATCTCTTTTATGTCCTCTCCCGACCGTAAACGCGCAAGAGGAAGGATGCTTCCGTCTCCAGGCGGTCGACCGCGTCCAGCCTGGCAATATCCGCGGGATGGGTCTTATGGGCATAGGGCGTCATCTGAAACAGATTTGCAACGTCTTCCCGGCTGTTCAGCGCAAGGCGGCAGGAAACAGACTGCTCTGACAAAAGCGCAAGCCCTTCCTGCTCCGGCGTAGCCGCGTCGTTTTCATAGGGGCGCTCATAGACCGCCTGTTTCAGCTCCCACAGATGCTTTGCCGCCGGGGCAACGTGGATCAGAACGCCGTCCGCCTTCAAAACGCGGCGATATTCCGCTCCCGCAAAGGGCGCAAATACGTTCAGTACCATATCGCAGGACGCATCCGCCACAGGCAGGCGATAGACGCTGGCGACGGCCAGATGCAGGTCCCGTCCCCGCCTCCCGCCGAAACGCAGGGCGTCTTTGGAAATGTCCACGCCTGCAATATGCGGCGTATGCCCGCTCGCCAGCAGCGCCTGCTCCGCAGCGGCGGTGTAATAGCACTCCCCGCAGCCCGCATCCAACAAGTCTGTCCCTCCGGCAGGGGCGTACCGGAGCACGGCGCCGCACAGCGCTTTTTGCAGCGGTTCGTAATAGCCCCGCTCCAGGAAAGCCCGGCGGGCGCGGACCATCTCCTTGTCATCTCCATGCTGCGCGCCGCTCTGGCGGGAGACCAGCAGATTGATATAACCGCTTTTGGCACGGTCAAACTGGTGGCCACCGCAACAGCAGGCCGCCTTTTCTCCAAAGGTGAGCGTCTCCCCGCAGACCGGGCAAAGTAGATCCGGCATGGCGTCCCTCTCCGCTCAGACCTTGTAAAATTCTCGCAGGATGGAGCCCTCGGGAATATCGAACCGGGTGATCTTGGACAGGGGGACCACTTTCAGTTCCTTCATACTGTGCAGCTCCCGGCGGTGGATGAACAGCTCATAACCCAGCAAGGTGTCGATCCGCCACACGCCCACGTTCTTCAAAAACGGCGCGATGTACAGCCGCTCGCCCCGGTTAACGCTGATACTCTTGGCAATGGTCTCCTCCGCCGTACAGCCGCGGTGGTCACGGTCGCGGTAGATGCGGCGGCACAGACGTATGTACTGATTGCCCAACATCTGCTCTTCCTTATCGTCCACGATCACGTCCGCAGGGGAAACATAGACCCGCACGCTCTTTTTCATGGCCGCGGGGAACTCGATCATGGGATTGAGGGCGTGCAGTCCCTCCATGATGACCACGTCCCCTTCACGCAACGTGACCTTCGCGCCGCTTTCCATGGAACGGCGGGTGATAAAGTTATAGCACGGAATGCTGATCTCCCGGCCCTGGAACAGATTTGCAATGTCCTGATTCAGGCGCGGAAGGTCCAAGCACAGCGGCGACTCATAGTCCGGCTTGCCCTCCTCGTCCAACGGCATGGTATACCGGTCGCCGGACATATACCAATCGTCCATGGACAGGCAGTAGACATAGCGGCCCTCGGTAATCAGCCGCTTCATCAGAAATTTACGCAGGTTGTGGGCCGTGGTCGTCTTGCCGCTACCGGACGGTCCGGCAAGGAGCACCATCTGGATGCCCTTGGCCAGCACTTCCTCTGCCAATGCCTCGATCTGGCGTTCGTACCGCGCCTCTTCCTCTGTGACAAATTTATCCTTCCCCAGGATGGTAAGCCTCTGGACAATGGTGAATAAATTTTGGGAATGAACCAGATTCATTGCAAACTTCCTCTCATTTTCCATGCTTTTCGCGCTTTTTTCGAGAATATAAGTAAGTATAACACAGATCCCGCACCAATGCAAACGTTTACAGGCCCCTTTCCGCCGCCCATCCGTTTCAACGCAGGACCCCCGGCACGCACCGGCGCGCCGGGGGCGTTCAGGCGCTTTTTGATTCGTAAGCCCCTGCGGTCACTGCTCCTCATACAACGCCTTCATGGCGCGATAGGTCATATAGCAATCCAGCTTGGACACCGTCTCAAAGGGCGCGTGCATGGCCAGCACCGGGACGCCCGCGTCCAGCGTGTCGATATTGCGGTTGGCCATATACTGGGCGATGGTACCGCCTCCGCCGTAGTCCACCTTGCCCAGCTCCGCCATCTGCCACAAAACGCCGTTTTCATCCAGCATCCGGCGCACCCGCGCCACCACCTCGGCGGAGGCGTCCGACGCCTCGCTCTTGCCCCGGGCCCCGGTGTATTTGCAAAGGCCCACGCCGTAGTTCAGCCGGGCGCTGTTGCGCTTTTCATAGGCCTCGGCAAAGTTTGGATCGTAAGCCGCCGTCACATCGGCGCTCAGGCAAAGGGAGCGCTCATAGCACACCCGGCGCTCCACGCCCTGGGCGGCGCAAAGATCGTCCATAAACGTGTCAAAGGCCGCACTCTGCATCCCGGAGACGCCCACGGAGCCGATCTCCTCTTTATCGACCAGCAGACAGACCGCGGTCCGCTCCGGCGCTTCCGTATCCAGCAGCGCCCGCAGTGCCGCATAGGCGCACACCCGGTCGTCCTGACCGTAGGCGCCGATCATGCTCCGGTCCAGACCGATGTCCACAGCCCGGTATGCCGGGACCGCGCACAGCTCCGCCGAGATCAGGTCCTCCTCGCAGATGCCGTAACGCTCGTGAAGGAGCGTCAGCACCCGCAGCTTGACAGCGTCCTTTTCCACGTCCGCCAGGGGCTGGCTGCCCACCAAGATATTCAGCGTCTCGGCGGGGATGGCCTGGCCCAGGGGCTTCTTGCTCTGCTCCGCTCCCAAGTGGGGCAGCAGGTCCTCAATGACGAACTGGGGATCGTCCACGCTGCCGCCGATGCACACTTCCACAATCTCGCCGCCCTTGAGCGCCACCACACCGTGCAGCTCCAGAGGCACCGCGACCCACTGGTACTTACGGATGCCGCCGTAATAGTGGGTCTTGAGATAGGCCAACTCGCTGTCCTCATACAGCGGCATGGGTTTGAGGTCCAGCCGGGGCGAGTCGATATGGGCGCCGCCGATCTGGATGCCCGCATCCAGGCCCTGCCGGCCGATGACCGCCAGGAAGACCCCCTTGCCCCGGTTGACGCGGTAAATTTTATCCCCCGGCTTCAGGACTTCGCCCCGGCGATAGGGACGAAATCCCGCCCGTTCCGCCTGGGCGACCGTCTCGGCGACGCATTCCCGCTCGGTCTTTCCCGCGTCAAGGAACGCCTTGTACCCCGCGCAGTAATCCGTGCACGCCTGCTCCGCTGCCGCGTCCATGCGCTCGTGGCCATTCTTCGGCGCGTACAGCAATTCTTCCGCTTTATTCTTCTTTTCAGCCATGGTCCTTCTCCTTTTCCCACCTGCGGATCAAGTCCTCGAAAAACGTTTTGACTGAGCGCTCAAAAAGCTCCTGGCTCTCAAAATCATTTTCCAGAACCACATCGCAGTTGTCCAAATAAAAACTGTTCGGTTTCTGCGCGTCAATGCGCTTTTGGGCATATTCCCGGCTGATGGCGTCCCGCGCCATGATGCGCTGGAGCCGCCGCTCCTCCGGCGCCACGATCCCCACCATACAGTCGCAACGGAAATACCCCGCCTGGCGGGCCTGGATCATATTGATCCCATCCACCGCCACGCAGCGCCGTTGTTTTGTTTCCTCCACAGCGATCTGCCGCGCCAGCTCCGCGCCCAGGTGGGTAAAAACGATGGCGTTGAGCTTCTCCAGCTCCGCTGCCGCGCCAAAGACGCGGTCGCCTAATTTCTGCCGGTCCAGCGTGCCGCCGGGGGTGAATATGCCGCCGCCAAAGGTCTCGTGCAGCGCACTGTGGATCGCTTCTCCGGGGCGCAGCATCTCATAATATAATGCGTCGCAATCGATCAGGTATGCGCCGAGGCGCTCCAAAACCCGCAGCGCGCTGGTTTTTCCCGCGCCGGTGCCGCCGGTGATGCCAAATACGATCATACCCGCCCCTCCTCTCCGTCCGCGTCGATCACATGAAAGCCCGCCGCTTTTTTCAAACGGTTCCCGATGGCAAACCCCAGACCCGCGTTGTCCGGGCACTGGGCCCAGATTTCCGTGACGCCCGTGGCGTCAAAGGCACGCAGGGCGTCGAACACCCTCCGGGCCTGCTCCCCTTTATCCGCCGCGCTGCCCAAACGCTGGACGGGATACTGGGCAAACAGCGGCGCATACTCGTCAAAACAGATCACGCCGCCGCTTGGGGTGATCTGCGCCCGGATATACGCCGCGGACCGCTCCGCCTCACCCGTCACCACGGTGACCGGGGCCTTGGGCGCGTAATGCCGATATTTCATGCCCGGAGCACGGGGATGCTCCCCCTCTCCCATCTGTCGGGTCACGGCTTCGTCCACCGCCACCGTCCCGCAGACGCGCTGCAATTCCTCCAGCGGCAGTCCGCCGGGACGCAGCAGGCGGGGCGGCGTGACGGTCAGATCGAGGATCGTAGACTCTACCCCCACGGCGCAGGGACCGCCGTCCAGCACCGCGTCGACCTTGCCGTCCATGTCCTCCAGCACATCCGCCGCCGTGGTGCAGCTGGGCCGTCCCGAGGTGTTGGCGCTGGGCGCGGCGATGGGCACGTCCGCCGCCGCGATCACCGCCAGGGCCGCTTCATGGCGCGGGCAGCGCACGCCCACGGTTGTAAGGCCGCCCGTGGTCGCGTCGGGCACGATGGGGCGGCGGCGCAGGATCATCGTCAGCGGTCCGGGCCAAAACGCCGCCGCCAGCCAGTAGGCCAGCTCCGGCACATCCAGGCAATACCGCTCCAGCCATCCTGCATCCGGGATGTGGAGAATCAGGGGATTGTCCTGGGGCCGCCCCTTGGCTTCAAAAATACGCCGGACCGCCGCCGCGTCCAGACCGTTGGCTCCCAGGCCGTAGACCGTCTCTGTGGGCAGGGCCACCAGTCCGCCCCGGCGCAGGATCTCCGCCGCCGCCGCGCTTTCCGCTATGGTCAAACGCTTTGTATTCACGTCCGTTCCTTCTTCTCTCGTTTTTTCTCCTGTAAAATGTGTACCGTGCAGTAAACGCCGATGGCCAGCATCACCAGACAGGGCAGGGCAACCATCCCCACGTCCGCAGCCGTCGGCCACTGTCCCCCTGTCACGCCGAACGTATAGGCAGCGTCCGGTGTGGTTATCACGCCGCCGTTTTGCCCGATCTGCCAAAGGATCAGCGCTCCCAGCGCCCGGATGCCGAACAGCGCCGCCGCCACATAAGATGCGATGCAGACTGCCAGGCGTATCATTTTCTTTTGATCTCTCACAATGACTTCTTGCCTCCCTTCCACCGTTCTTAAATCAGCTGCCAGGAAAGGGCGTTCCCCAGCGCTTCCTTCAAAATACGAATCAACCGCTCTTTTTCGTCACCACATTCCCTTTTTTATCCAGCAGCGGCGTCATCCCGCTGACGCCCATGCCGCTGCCGGTGAGGTAACGGACCCCCGTCTCCGTATCCACGATGATCTTCAGGATGCCGCCGGAGATATGCTGTTCTTCCTCCACGATAAATCGTTTACCCATCGTTTTCCTCTCCTTTCAGCTTCTCCGCCTGACTGGCGGCGGCCAGGGCGTCGATCAGCTCGTCCAGTGCCCCGTCCATCACCGCGTCGATCTTATACAGCGTCAGGCCGATGCGGTGGTCCGTCACGCGGCCCTGGGGAAAATTATAGGTGCGGATGCGCTCGCTGCGGTCGCCGCTGCCCACCTGACTGCGCCGCTGCGCGGCAATGGCGCTATGCTGCGCCTCCTTCTCCCGTTCCAGCAGGCGGGACGCCAAGATCTTCAGCGCACGGTCCTTGTTTTTATACTGGCTCCGCTCGTCCTGACACTCCACCACAAGGCCCGTGGGCAGATGGGTGATACGAATGGCCGACTCGGTCTTGTTGACGTGCTGCCCCCCCGCGCCGGAGGCGCGGAAGGTGTCGATCTGCAAATCCTTCGGGTCGATGCGCACCGCCACGTCCTCCGCCTCGGGCAGCACCGCCACGGTGACGGTGCTCGTCTGGAGCCGTCCCTGGGTCTCCGTCTCCGGCACCCGCTGAACCCGGTGGACGCCCTTTTCAAATTTCAGTCGGGAATACACACCCTCGCCCTCGATCAGGCAGGACGCTTCCTTCACGCCTCCCAGCTCCGTTTCATTGCAGCTGACTGTCTCCACCTGCCAGCCCCGGCGCTCGGCGTACATCCGGTACATCCGCAGCAGAGAATGGGCAAACAGGGCCGCCTCCTCGCCCCCCGCTCCAGCGCGCACCTCCAGCACGACGCTTTTTCCGTCGTCCGGGTCCTTCGGCAGCAGCAAAAGGCGCACTTGCCGGGCCAGATGCGCAATGTCCTCCCTGGCCGCGGCGATCTCTTCCCGGACGCCCTCGTCTCCCTCCGCGGCCAGCTCCAGCGCCGCCTCCAGGTCCGCCTTTCGCGCCTCCCAGGCCCGGTATGTCTCCACCACGGGCGTCAGCTCCTTCTGCTCCCGGCTGAGGGCGCGCAGGCGCGCCGCGTCGCCGTAGACGGTGGGGTCCATCAGCTGCTGTTCCACTTCTTCCAGACGCAGAGCAATGGCTTTGAGTTTTTCCTGCATGAGTTCCTCCTCCGGCTCCGCCACCGTTATTCCGGCAGCGCGCCGCCCCGGATGATGCGGGCAAAATCGTAAATATCCTGGTACCATTCCACGGCGCGGGGCTGGAGGGACATGGCCAGCTGATAGGGCGGCAGGGGCAGGTACCGGTCCATCTGGGAAAAGACCGCCTCGTAGGACGCGTCGCTCATATGGGTGATGATATACGACACCTTCTCCGGCAGCTCCCGGCCATGGGCCAGCAGGAAAGCGTGCATCACGCTGCTGCAGCGTCCGGCCCAGATGGGCGTGGCCAGGATGACATGCTCATAGTCCTCCAGCGGCTTTTCCGTCTGGAAGGGCCGCAAACGGTCGGGCGTTTTCTTCATCGCGTCCATACCCGAGGCAAGGAAGCCCAGCACCCCCTTGCGCGCTTTGCCATCGGTCAGCTCCACGAGCTCCGCCTCCAGCAGCTCCGCCACCTTTTCCGCCACAGCGCGGGTCGTCCCTGTGCGGGAATAATACAAGCAAAGGATATCAGCCATGGATGTTCCCTCCGTTTCCGTTCACATGATCCATTTATAGAAGATAGGCCTTCATCAAGGCAAAGGCTTCGCGGATGGTATAGTTGATTTCCAGATGGCGCCAGGGCAAGGGCGCGCCCACGCCCACAGTGCGCAGCCCTTCCCGCCGCGCCAGCAGCTCCGCCCGGTAGAGATGGAAGTCGTTGCTCACCACCGCCAGCGTCATGTCCTCCGGCGTATACCCCGCCTCCGCCAGTACCGCTTTGGACAGGCGGAAATTCTCCTCCGTACTCGCCGCCTCCGACTCCAGCAGCAGGCGGCTCTCGTCCACGCCATGATCCGTCAGATACCGGCGCATACATTCCGCCTCGGTGATCTCCTCGCCGTAGCCCTGCCCGCCGGTGAGCACAATGGGCACGTCCGGGTACGCCGCCGCATATTCTGCCGCCGCGTCCAGACGCGTGCGCAGGGCAAGGGACGGCTCCGTCCCATTGACGCCCGCCCCCAGGACGATGACCGCGTCCGCCCGCTCCGGCGCGCTGTGGGCCGCAGAGAGGATCTGTGCCTCCAGGACGCCGAAGCCAACCAATCCCACCAGGATGCAGGCGTAAAACACGCCCCGGAGCACACGCCAGAACGGCCCCGCCTCCTTCAGCCGTCCCAGCAGGACGGACAGGAGCAGCAGCACCGCCACTCCGGCGCAAAGAAACCCTGAAAACCGCATCCCAAAGGAGCGCAGCACGATACATACGATACCGCCGGCAGCCAGCAGCGCGGCCAGGATCAGACGCACGCTGCCCGCCTGCCGCCGTTTTCTTCCCCGATAAACCATACGAAATCCCTCCATACCAAAGAAACGCAAGCTCCCCAAAAACCGCCCCGTTTCCGGGCGGGCATGGCGGCGCTTTTATCCCTCCGCTTCCTCCGCCAGAGCTGCCCACTGATCGTACAGGGCGTCCAGGGCCTCCTGGACCTCCTCCTTTTCCCGGCACAGCTCGTTTAATTTCTCATATTCGCAGGCGTGCTCCTCCATCAGCTTGTCCAGCTCTTGAAGACGCCCTTCCTCCTTGGCGATCTCCCGCTCGCAGATCGTCATCTGTTTGCGGGCATTGTTCTGAACGCGGCTGCCCTTGGAAGCGGGCTTTTTCGCCTTCTTTTCCGGCGCGGGCGCCGCCGCGGGTTTTTCCTTCTGGGCTTTGACGGTCCGGTAGCGCGCGAACCCATACGGATAGTCGGTGATGCGCCCGTCCGCCAGTTCCCAGATGCGGGTGGCGAATTTGTTGATAAAATAGCGGTCGTGGGAGACGAACAGCAGCGTCCCCCCAAATTGCTCCACCGCGCCCTCGATCCACTCCCGCGAGGCAATGTCCAGATGGTTCGTCGGCTCGTCCAGGATCAGGAAATTGACGTCCTCGTCCATCAGGATACACAGCTTCAGCCGGCTCAGCTCGCCGCCGGAGAGGACGGAAACGCTTTTGAACACGTCCTCGCCCCGGAAGTGGAACGCCGCCAGACGGTTGCGCGCCGTCTGGGCGGAGCAGTCCGTCTCGTAGATCATAGTGTCCACCAGGCTTCGCTCCTTATGGGGAAAATCGACGATCTGGGGCAGATACGCCGCGCGGACGGCGGGTCCCGTCCTGATGCGCCCCCCCGCCGGCGTCTCCTCGCCCAGCAGCAGCTTGAGCAGGGTGGATTTTCCCGTGCCGTTGTCGCCGATCAGGGCGATGCGTTCCCCGCCGCGGATCTTCAGATCGACGCCGGAAAACAGCGTCCGCCCGTCAAAGGCCATGGACAGGTCCCGCAGGGACAGCACCTCGTCCCCGGCAAACTCCCGCTCGCCGAAGGACGCCGTCAGGTTCCGCTCCCGCTTCGGCTTTTCCACCGTATTCAGCTTCTCGATGCGCCGCTCCATCACGATGGCGCGCTTGTACATTTTGTCGTTGCCCTGGAAGGCCCACAGGCGCATTTTCTCCGCCGCTTCGCTCAGCTGCTCGATCTTCGCCTGATTCTTTTCATACTGCCGCAGCCGTTCGGCATAGCGTTTTTCCTTTTCCTCGGCGTAGAAGGTATAATTGCCCGAGTAAAATTCCGCCTTGCCGTCAAGGATCTCCACCACGCGGCTGACCGTGCGGTCGAGGAAATAGCGGTCGTGGGAAATGGCAAGCACCGTGCCCTTGAATTGGGCAATGTATTCCTCCAGCCACTCCACCGCGTGGAGGTCCAGGTGGTTCGTCGGCTCATCCAGCAGCAGGATGTCCGTATCCTCCAAAATCAGCCGTCCCAGATTGACCCGGGTCTTCTCTCCGCCGGACAGGGAATCGAACAGCCGCGCGCGCATCTCCGGCGGAATGGACAGTCCCGCGGCCACCTTGTTCAGCTCCGTCTTCGTCTGGTAGCCGCCCATGCCCTCAAAGGCGGTGGACAGCTCGCCGTAGCGGCGCAGCAGGGCACCGTCGCTCCCGCCGCGCTCCATCTCCTGCGTCAGACGCCGCAGCTCTTCTTCCATACGGTGGAGACGGTCAAAGGCACTTTCCAGCACGTCCTCCACCGTGTAGTCCTCCGGGTAGACAGGGATCTGGGAGATCAGCCCCATCCGGCGGCCCGGCGCAATCTGCACCTCGCCCTCATCCCAGTCCAGCTCTCCGGTGAGGATTTTGAACAGCGTGCTTTTCCCGCTGCCGTTCTTGCCCAAAATGCCTACCCGTTCGCCGGTATTGACCTGAAAGGTCAAACCGTCCAATATTTTCTTTTCCAGGTCAAAGGATTTGACAAGACCTGAAACATGAATGTCGATCATTTGATTGTCTCCTGTATACGCTGTGTTTTACGCTGTCAAATGGGCCGTAACGGCCTGAAAACCCATGGCGTGGCTTGCCTTAACGAGGATCGCCGTATGTTCCGCCTTCAGCCGGTCCAGCACGCCGAAGGCTTCCTCCCGGTCCGCAAACCAATGCACGTCCGTACAGCCGCCCTCCGTTGCGCCGCGGGCGATCTCCCACGCCCGCTCGCCGATGGCGACCACGGTCCCGATGCCTTCCCGGGCGCAGCACGCGCCCATCTCATAGTGGGCCTGAGCCGAGACCGGCCCCAGCTCGCCCATGTCGCCCAGGACCGCCGCCGTCCGCGCCCTGCCGCTTTGGGCCAAGGTATGGATCGCCGCCGCCATAGACTGGGGGTTTGCATTGTAGCAGTCCGACAGGATCAGCGCCCCGCCGCTGTGATACAGGCGCATCCGCTCCCCTGCCGGTTCATAGTGGGCCACGCCCGCTGCGATCTCTTGGGCCGTCAGGCCGAAATGCTCGCCCAAGACCGCCGCCATGGCGGCGCTGTAGATCATATGGCGTCCCGGCGCGGGAATGGTCAGGGGATAGACGCCCTTTTTTGTGCGCACAACGCACCGGATACCGTCCAGACCCCGGTCTTCCACCTCCTCCACACGCACGTCGCATCCGGCCCCTTCGCCGCAGCGGTACACCGGGCAGGGCGGGCGCACCGTGTTCAGCAGGGCGTCGTCCCCGTTGAGCACGGCAAAGCCTTCGGGCTTGAGATGTTCAAAAATTTCGCACTTGGCCTGTAAGATCCCCTCACGGCTGCCCAAATTTTCCATATGGGCGTCGCCGATGTTGCTGATGACCGCCGCGTCCGGCCGGACCACAGCGCCCAGGGCGCGGATCTCACCGAAGTGGTTCATACCCGTTTCGATCACGGCGATCTCATGCTCCGGCATCAGGCGGAACAGCGTCTTAGGCACGCCGATATCGTTGTTGAAGTTCCCCTCGGTCCAGAGGGTGCGGTACCGCTCGGACAATACGGCGGCAATCATCTCCTTGGTGGTCGTCTTGCCCACGCTGCCGGTGATTTGGATCATGGGGATCGCAAACCGGCTCCGGTACCATGCCGCCAGGCGGAGCAGCGCCTGGCGGGTATCCCCTACCTGGATATAGACCTTATCCTCCCGCAGCGCCGCCGGCAGGCGGGCACAGAGCGTCCCCTCCGCACCGGCGTCCAAGGCGCTGTCGATAAAATCGTGGCCGTCCCGTGCGGCGACCAGGGGAACAAAAAGCATCCCCGGTCCGCAGCGGCGGCTGTCGGTCTCCACTCCGGTGACGGTCCGGTCCCCGCCGCCGTGGAGCAGCGTACCGTCCACCGCCGCGGCCACGGCCGCAAAAGACGTCTCCATCATATTACCGCAGGCCCCTTTCCTTCAGGGATAATGCGATGATCTCCTCGCACAGCTCCCCGTAGGACAGTCCCACGGCGGCGGCCTCCTGGGGGAGCAGGCTGGTGGGCGTCATGCCCGGCAGGGTATTGATCTCCAGGCAGTAGGCCCGCCCCTGGGGCGTCAGCAGGAAGTCCGCCCGGGCGTAGACGCTCAGGCCCAGGGCGCGGTACAGCTTCAGCGCCGCCTCCCCGATGGCGCGCTGTTCCTCCTCCGTAATGGGCGCGGGGCAAAGCTCCTTTGTCTCACCGTTGTATTTATTGTTATAATCATATCCCGCTTCGTCGGGAATAATCTCCACCGCAGGAAGATACGCATCGCCCAAAATGCCGCAGGTCAACTCCCGGCCTGTGATCTTTTCCTCCACAACGATATGGTTTCCATAGCGCAGGCAAGTCTCCAGCGCCCCAGGCAATTCCTCCGCCGTATCCGCGATCTGCACGCCCAGGGAGGAGCCGCCACCCGCCACCTTTACCACACAGGGGCACGCAATGCGCGTACACAGAGACGGGATGTCCTCCGCCCCATATGTAAACTCCTGCCACTCCGGCGTCAAAATCCCGACGGATCCCATCATCACCTTGGTGATGGCTTTGTCCATGGCCATGGCGGAGCTGACATAGCCCGCGCCGGTATAGGGGATGCCCATCAGGTCAAAGGTCGCCTGAATGCGCCCGTCCTCGCCGCATTGGCCGTGAAGGGCGAGGAAAACGATGTCCGCCGCGGCGCAGAATTCCAGTACGCCCGGTCCAAACACGCTCGCGCTCCCGGCCCTGCGGCTTTTTCGGATGGCGGCCAAGTCCGGTTCCTCCCGGCTTGGAGCGATGGCGGACAGCAGGCCGTCCGGCGCGTCAAAAGCGTCCGCCGGCGTGACCGTCAGATTTTCAAAGCCGAAAAACAGGTCCACAACAGCCGCCTGATGGCCCCGCTCTCGCAGCGCCTTGCAAATCCCGGCGCCGGAAATCAGAGAGATATTGCGTTCGGTGCTCAGGCCGCCCGCCAAAACTGCGATTTTCATCATAACAAACCTCCCATGGGACCAGGCTCCGGCATGGCAGCGTTTTTTTCGTCTTTCGATGCCGCCGCGCCCCGATTCCCTAACAATATATGCCGCGGCGCGCTTCTCTGCCGCCTGCGACGTGTCACTGCATACCGCTCTCCCCCCGCCGCCTCGCGCGGGACAGGGTAAAAACCGGTTTGATGCAGGAAATATATTGGTTTATTATAACACAAAATTTGCCATGATACAATTCTATCCAGGGCCGCACGGCAAAAAAACAGGGCGCAGCAAAAAACCGCGCCTCGCCCGCCGCGCCGTCCAGAAAACAAATCCCGCCGGAGGCTCCTTTTCCAAGTCCTCCGGCGGGTTTTTTCGTTCCCGGATATCACATATGTTCTCTCGCGGCGCTCTCATAGAGCGCTATCGCCCGGCGGCATGCGCAGATCTTCCCGATGTAGATCCTGGCATAGTAATGCTCGTCATACCAGTCAAAGGTCGGCGCGTACTCTTCCCGCTCCTCTTCATCCACGAGCTTCGGCAACGCCTCCCGGAGGCGTTCGATCTCCCCGGTTTCGTCTCCCCCGGCCCTCAAACGGCTGGCAAGCGCCTCCAGATAGGCATATTCGCTTTCGTCCTCCGTGGAACACAGCGGCCCGTCCTTTTGTTTTTCCGCCAGCTCCTTTTCCAGCAACGCAAGCCAGCTCATCGCTACACACTCCTATCTTTCCCGGTTCACACTATGTCCAGTTACGCGGCTCATGGACAAAATCTGACACTGCCCTCAACGGCCCACCGGCTTTATGACCGGGACCTTGCCGCATTCAGTTATGGGATGCGGCAAGGTCCAGAACAGGACGGCTGCTCTGCTTAATAATGCGGCGTATGGCGTAAACCGGCATTATGAAAATCGGGCCTGGAGCCAGTGCATCCAATCTTACACACCCCACGATGTTTGAACGATTATAGCATGGCTTTCCTCAGTTTTCAAGTGATGCCAAATTGCTTCTCCATAGGAGCATCCTGCCGGCTGCGTCCAACCATACCCACCTCATAAAGAGGACTCAGGCCCTTTTTTTCAGCCGTTTTGGATGTCTATCCGCTGCGCTTCTTTACATTTCCAAACTTCCAACAAGGCGGAAAACTCAGACTAAAGTCGTAGAACGGCAGGCAAGCCGAAAAGAGACAAAAAGAGTCGGACCGAAAATACATCTCATGCTCGATGGCGGGCGCAATAGAAAAATTGTACAATGAAATCAGACA
>CANSLL010000030.1 GCA_947647695.1 uncultured Clostridia bacterium
CGTATAAAATTTCAAGCGCATGTCCGTAATTATGAAATTCATATTTTGCCAAAAGTTCTTTTCGTATGTATTTTGTTTCCACACGCTTGCCTTCCTTGCTTCAAATCAAATATAGTATAACATACAACGAAAAAATTTCCACTATCTCCGCAAAATTTGATCTAAATACTGTAGTAATCATGTGTTTTCTCCTCATCTTTGTTTTTGTCATATCCGGCGGATTTTCCCGTAGAGTAGAAACGGGACAAATACCAAAGGAGGGCCGCTTTGTGGATCTGAGCCTAACGTGTTTTTTCCGCCAGAGCCTGGCAGACCCCGTTCTGGCCGCCGCTGTGTTTCTCACGCTGGCGGTCATTTTTGTCAACGGCTGGACGGACGCGCCCAATGCCGTCGCCACCGTGGTGGGCACAAAGGTTCTGCCTATGGGCCGGGCCATCGCCTTGGCTGCGCTGTGCAATCTGCTGGGCGTCGTAGTCATGACGGGCCTGAACGCTTCCGTGGCGATGACCATGTCCGGTTTGGTGGAATTGGGGAGCGGACCGGAGGCCGTGGCGGCGCTGGCCGCGGCGCTGTTCGCCGTGGTTGTCTGGACCGTGGCCGCATGGCGCTTTGCGATCCCTACCAGCGAAAGCCACGCCCTGGCTGCGGCTCTCACCGGCGCGGCGCTGGGCCTGCGGGGGGATCTGGCGTCGGTTAACGCCGCCGGTTGGGGGCGGATCCTGTTGGGCCTGGCGCTGTCCCTGGCGCTGGGTGTGGTTTTGGGCTATATCTGCTCCCGTGTGCTGCGCCGTTTCTGGCACGGGCGCTGCGCGCGTTTTTTCCGGCGGGCACAGATTGCGGGCGCTGCGGCCATGGCGTTTATGCACGGCGCCCAGGACGGTCAAAAATTCCTGGGCGTTCTGCTTTTGGCGCTTGTTCTGGGCAGCGGCGGCGGCAGCATGACGGCGGCCATCCCCGTGTGGCTGATGCTGCTGTGCGCCGCCGTGATGGCGGCGGGCACGGCGGTGGGCGGCGGGCGGATCATCCGGTCCGTGGGCTGCGAGATGGTACGCCTTGTTCCGGCACAGGGCTTTGCCGCCGACGCAGCGGGAGCCGTCGCGCTGCTGTGCACGGCGGTCTTTGGCCTGCCGGCATCCACGACCCATGCCAAGACCGCTGCGATTTTAGGCGCCGGCGCGGCCGGCGGGCGCGATGCCGTGGCCCTTCCCATTGCCGGGCGTATGGTTTTTGCATGGGGGGTTACGTTTCCTGCCTGCGGCACCCTCGGCTGGATCATAGTCAAGATATTGATCTCATAAAAAAGCCGCGGTCTCTGTTTTCACAGAGACCGCGCAATGGTCCATTCTTTATTGTACTTGAAGTCCCGCGCTGCGGAAAATCTGCCGGGCCTTGTCCATTTCCTCTGCATCCGGCGTGCGCTTATCCCGCAGAGCATACTGCTTCCTTGCTGCTTCCCATTTATAGCTGCCCATCTGATGAAACGGCAGCAGTTCTACCCGCTCGATACAGTTAAACGTCCGCAAAAAATTCGCCAGCGCCCGCAGGCGGTCAAAATTCAATGTATAATCCGGCACCACCACATGACGCAGCCAGACGGGCTTGTGCTTCTTTTCGCAATAGTACAGCAGCTCCTTGGCGTGGATGCCGCTGTTGCCGCAGATCATACGGCACAGCTTTTCGTCCAGCGCCTTGATATCCAGCAGCAGCATGTCCGCCTCGTCTACTGCCGCCGCGCATTTGTCCAGCGGTATGGACCCCGCGGTGTCCACGGCCACATGAAGGTCGTGGACATGCAGCGCGCGGATCAGCTCGCAGACAAATTCGCTTTGCAGCAGCGGCTCGCCGCCGGTCAGCGTCACGCCGCCGCCGCGCAGGAAGGGGCGGTACGGCAGGATGCGTTCCACAATCTCCTCCGCCGTATATTCCCGTCCGCCCTCCGGCGACCAGGTGTCGGGATTGTGGCAATAGATGCACCGAAGGGGGCATCCCTGGAAAAAGACCACATAACGGATGCCCGGCCCGTCGACTGCACCAAAGCTCTCAAAGGAATGGATCCTTCCCAGTACAGCCATTGCTCAGAACTTCTCGTGGAAGGTACGGCTGATGACGTCCAGCTGCTGCTCGCGGCTCAGCTTGACAAAGTTCACCGCATAGCCGGAAACGCGGATGGTGAGCTGAGGATAGTTCTCAGGATGCTCCATGGCGTCCTTCAACGTCTCGCGGTTGAGGACGTTGACGTTGATGTGATGGCCCTGCTTGATGGTATAGGCGTCGATCAGCGTCACCAGATTGCGCTTCTGATCCTCCGGCGTCTTGCCCAGCGCCTGGGGCACGATGGTAAACGTGTAGGAAATACCGTCCTGGGCGTCCTCGAAGGGGATCTTCGCCACAGAAGACAGGGACGCCAAGGCGCCGTTGGTATCGCGGCCGTGCATGGGGTTGGCGCCGGGCGCCAGGGGCACGCCCTTCTTGCGGCCGTCGGGCGTGGAACCGGTGGACTTGCCGTAGACCACGTTGGAGGTGATGGTCAGCACCGACTGGGTGGGGATGGAGCGGCGGTAGGTCTGCTGCTGGCGCAGCGCGTCCATAAAGTAGCTCACCGCCCACTGGGCAAGCTCATCCACACGGTCGTCGTTGTTGCCGTATTTCGGGAAATCACCGTCGATTTCAAAGTCCACCGCCAGGCCGCTCTCATCGCGCACGGGCCGGACCTTGGCGTACTTGATCGCCGAAAGGCTGTCCGCCACCACGCTCAGACCTGCGATGCCGCAGGCCGTGGTGCGCTTCATATCCTCGTCCATCAGCGCCATTTCAATGCGCTCGTAGTCGTACTTATCGTGCATATAGTGGATGCAGTACAGGGCGTTCATATAGACCTTGGCCAGATGGCGCATCATGACCTCGAACTTTTCCTTCACCTCGTCGAAGTCCAGATATTCGCTGGTGATCGCCTCGTATTTGGCGGTGACCTGTTCGCCGGTCAGCTCGTCGCGGCCGCCGTTGATCGCGTACATCAGCGCTTTTGCCAGGTTGGCGCGGGCGCCGAAATACTGCATCTGCTTGCCGATGCGCATGGGGGAGACGCAGCAGGCGATGCCATAATCGTCGCCCAGGTCGGGGCGCATCAGATCGTCGTTTTCATACTGAATCGCAGAGGTCTTGATGGAGATTTCCGCGGCGTACTTCTTGAAGTTTTCCGGCAGGCGCTCGCTCCACAGCACGGTCATGTTCGGCTCCGGCGCGGGGCCCAGGTTGATGAGGGTGTGGAGATACCGGAAGGTCATCTTGGTGACCATATGGCGGCCGTCCATACCCATGCCGGCCATGGCCTCGGTGACCCAGGTGGGGTCGCCGGAAAACAGTGTGTCGTACTGGCGGGTACGCAGGAAGCGGACCATACGCAGCTTCATGATGAAGTGGTCCACCATCTCCTGGATCTCGCTTTCGGTGTACTTCCCGCTCTTGAGGTCGCGCTCGGCGTAAATATCCAGGAAGGTGGAGGTGCGGCCCAGGGACATGGCGGCGCCGTTCTGCTCCTTGATGGCGGCCAGATAACCGAAGTACAGCCACTGGATGGCTTCCTTCGTATCCTGAGCGGGCTTGCTGATGTCAAAGCCGTAGGACGCGGCCATCTCCTTCAGCTCGCCCAATGCGCGGATCTGCTCGCTCAACTCCTCGCGCTTGCGTAGCAGATCGTCGCTCATATCGTAATGGACGTACTGCTGGATCGCCTTTTTCTTTTCCTCGATCAGCAGGTCCACGCCGTACAGAGCCACGCGGCGGTAGTCGCCGATGATGCGGCCGCGGCCATAGGCGTCGGGCAGGCCGGTGAGCAGCTTGTTGCTGCGGGCCGTCTTGATCTCGTCGGTATAAACGTCGAACACACCGTCGTTGTGGGTCTTGCGGTACTTGAAGATCTTCTCCACCTCGGGGTCCAGCTTGCCGCCGTGCTCCTCCACGCTGGTGCGCACCACGCGGATGCCGCCGAAGGGCATGATGGAGCGCTTGAGGGGCTTGTCGGTCTGCAATCCCACGATCTGCTCCAGGTCCTTGTCGATATAACCCGCGGCGTGGGACGTGATATCGGAAATGATCTTGGTATCAAAGTCGAGCACGCCGCCGGCATCCCGTTCCTGGCGCATCAGATCCATGACCTCGTCCCACAGCTTCGTCGTGCGCTCGGTGGGACCCGCCAGGAACGTGCCGTCTCCATCATAGGGCGTATAGTTTTCCTGGATGAATCTGCGTACATTGATGACATTCATAACAAAAACCTCCTGTTTCTCCCGCCGGAAGCAGTGCCCTCCGGCGTCCATGATCCCCCGGTCCGGGGGGCATTGTTCCATTTTATGATGAAAAGGCGTCCGTCCTCCCGCCCAGGCGCGGCAAAAGAAAAGCACACCGTCCCTGGTGCGCCTGCCGGTGTGTTGTATTCACAGATTCCACATCCGTCAGCCGCAGGGCGCGCCGCCGCAAAAACGGCGCCGCCCGTTTTGGGGAACGCTTCGCCTTTTAAGGGACTCAACGAAATAATATCCCCTCAAAGGACTTTCATTATGCTTGATTCCAAAACGTCTGTCAATGGTTTTTCCCGGCTTTTTTATATTTCTTTTTTCTTTCCCGCAAATTCATGAAAAATGCTTATACTTTTCAAAAAATAACATGAAATTATGTGAAAAAAGTATTGAAATTTTCCTTGTTTTCCGTTAAAATGATATCAAACTGGAGAGTGTTTCCTTGCTTGCTGTGCAGCGGGAAACGCTTTTTTTACCCTTAGGAGGACTCTCCTTGGGACAGACAGCGGAAAAGGAGCGGACGCTTATGTTTTTTGATACCCATGCCCACTATGACGACGCCGCGTTCGACGCCGACCGGGACGCGGTGCTTTCCGCCATGGCGGCGGAACACGTCGGCCGTATCGTCAACCCCGGCTGTACGGTGGAGTCCTCCCGGAAGGCCATTGCCCTGGCGGAGCAATATGATTTCATCTACGCCGCCGTGGGCGTCCACCCGGAAAACTGCGCCGGAGCGGATGAGGAAACGTTCCAGGCCATCCAGACGTTGGCAGGTCACCCGAAGGTGGTGGCCATCGGCGAGATCGGATTGGACTATTACTGGGAGGAAAACCCGCCGCGCGCCTTTCAAAAACAGGTGCTGGAGCGTCAGCTGGCCCTGGCGGAGGAGCTGGACCTGCCTGCGGTCATCCACGACCGGGACGCCCACGGAGACTGCATGGACCTGGTGCGGGCGTTCCCCCACGTCCGCGGCGTGTTCCACTGCTATTCCGGCTCCGTGGAGGACGCCCGGATCCTCCTGGACCGGGGCTGGTCCCTGGGCTTCGGCGGCGCGCTGACCTTCAAAAACGCCCGCAAAGCGCCGGAGGTCGTGGCCTTTATGCCCCTGGACGCCCTGCTGCTGGAGACGGACAGCCCCTATCTTGCACCGGTCCCCCACCGGGGCGAGCGCAACGATTCCCGGTACCTGCCCCTGATCGCCCGGCGGGTGGCGGAAGTGCGCGGCTGTTCCGTGGAAACGGTGGAGCGCGCCGCGTGGGACAACAGCTGCCGCTTTTTCCGTTTAACGCCTTGACAAGGACGCCGCGCCGTGGTAGATTGTGGGAACGGCGCGGCGCCGTTTTTTTTGAACGGCAGGCCGCGTCCGATTTTGACAGAGAGAATGGAGCGCGGATCGACTGTGGCATCGACGAGAAAAGGATATTTCTGCTGCCTGCTGGCGGGCGTGGCATGGGGGTTTGCCGGCTCCTGCGGCCAGTTTTTATTTGAACGCTGCGGCTGGGACGTGGATTTTTTGATCCCGGCGCGCATCCTTTCGGCGGGCCTTTTGCTTTTGCTTGCGGCCTCCTTTTTAGAAGACCGCCATGCCCTGCTGCAAGTGTTTCGTGACAAGCGGGACCTGATCGATCTGTTGATCTTCGGCATCGTGGGCATCGGCCTTTGCCAGTACTCTTACTATACGACCATCCGCGCGTCCAACGCCACCACCGCCACCGTGCTGTGCTATCTCGGCCCGGTGCTCATTATTCTGTGGGTCGCGCTGCGGGCGCGGCAGCTGCCCGGCGGGCGGGAGGTGGTAGCCGTGGCCGCGGCGGTGCTGGGGACGTTTCTTCTGGCCACCCACGGCGACCCCACGTCTCTGACCCTTTCCAGGGAGGCCCTGATTTGGGGCATCATTTCCGCCTTCGCGACGGCCCTGTATTCCGTCCAGCCCAAACGCCTGACGGCCAAGTGCGGCACGCTGACCTGCACGGGCTGGGGCATGATCGCTGCGGGAATCTTTTTGTGCCTGCTGCGCCGTCCCTGGCAGCATGTGACGGGGATCTTTGACGCGGCGGCTCTGGCCGCTTTCGGCACCGTTGTGCTGATCGGTTCGGTGCTGTGCTTTGGTTTGTACTTTACCGGCCTTGCCATCGTTGGGCCAACAAAGGCAAGCGTCCTCAGCGCCACGGAACCGCTGGTATCCACGCTGCTGTCGGTGTTCTGGCTCCATGTGGTGTTTCTGCCCATGGATTACCTGGGCTTTGCCTTGATCGTCTCCACGATCTTTCTCCTGGCCCTGCCGGGGAAAACGCGTTCCGCGCCAGAGACGGAACAGGCGGGCGTGGCCCAGCCACAGCCTCGCTCATAAAACCAACAGCCGCAGCTGCTTCCCTGTTTCGTGGAAGCAGCCGCGGCTGATTTTTTAGCGCCAAAGTCCCTTGCCGGAGAAAATATCCATCCCGTCGGGACGCGCGGTGCAGATCAGCGTGATATGGTACCGCCGGGCCAGGTCCACCGCCTCGTCCGTGGGCACGGCGTTGCTGGCCAGCACCGGGACGCGGGCGCGGACGGCCTTTTCCATCATGTCCCGCGGGATGCGCCCGCTGGAAAACAAGACGCATTCGCCCAGGGGGACGCCGTCGATCAGAGCGCGGCCCAGGGCCTTGTCCAGGGCGTTGTGGCGGCCGATGTCCTCGCATACATACAAAATTTTCCCCTCGTGCATGAGAAAACAGCTGTGGATGCCGTGGGTCTGGCGGTACAGGGGCGCTCCGGCGCGAAAGGCCATGGCCAGCTCGTGGATCCACCGCGGCTCCCACGGGAACTCCGCCAGCGGCACGACCGCGTCCCCGGCCAGCTCCGCCCGGCCCAGAACGCCGTCCCCGCCGCAGTTACAGGCGCGGATCTCCAGCGGGCGGCCGATGTCCTCCACCGGCTCCGCCGTCTCCACCTGGACGCTGTCTCCCTGTGCATCGACGGTGATGGCGCAGATCGCCTCCGTCCCCCGGATGCGCCCCTCGGAAAAGAGATGGCCCACGATCAGCGCAGGCAGCTCCCGAGGCGTGCAGATCAGCTTCATGGCCGAAACGCCGTTGAGGAACACCTCCACCTTTCCCTCGTGCAGGATCGTCCGCTCCTCCGGGCGGGGAATGGCGGTCAGGCTGTCGATACGAACGATATCCCGCTCTACCGTTCCCGTCTGGGCGGTGCAAAGATCGGTAATCTTCATCCGTGCGCCCCTTTCAGCTTCGTTCCATGGCTGCGCCGTCCAGGGTCAAGGCGTCGGCCACCGTGCGGAATTCCGTGCTGTCCCGCACGGCAAGGTAGGAAACCATGCACAAGTTCCCGTCCCGGAAAAACACATAGGCAAAGCACAGGCGCCGCGCGCCGCCGCTGTCCTCCGCCCGGAACTGATAACGGTAAGCGGGTACATCGCCGAACTGCACGTCCACAGCGGAGACGCTGGGGATCTCCATGGTATAGCCCAGGGGCGCCAGGGATGCGGCCAGCGCGTTTTTCCCCTCGGTCTTTGTCAGCTCCGTGAGCGCCGCCTGACCGCTGTGCTCCACCGCCACCTCACAGGCATATTGACCGGAGGCGCTGGTATAATGGGCCGCGCCCCGTCCGCTCTCGCCGCTGCCCACCGGAAGATAGAGCTTCAGCCCCGGCACAAGGTTGTCCAGGGCGATCTCGTCGCAGATAAAGAAGCTGCGGCGCTCCTTGACCGAAACCATCCGCACGGCAATGGCCGCCGCTTCCGCCCGGGTCACGGCCGCCTCCGGCCGGAACTCTCCCGTCAGGCCGCTGCCCGTGAGCACCCCAGCGTTATACAGCAGCAGCACCGCCCGGTGATACCGGTCCTCCTCGGAAAGGTCCGGTACGGCGGCGATGTCGTTGACGGCATACAGCTCCGCCGCGGGCAGGGCGCCGGCCAGGAGATACGCCACATCGCCCCGGGTGGCGGGACGGGTGTAATCGTCAAAATCCTCCGCCTCTATCAAGCCGTTTGCCAGGGCATATTCCACATAGGGCGTATACCAACGGCTGCCGGAGGCCGGTACGATGGCGTCCTCTCCCGTCTGATAGATTCCGTGGATGCGGCAGGCCACCGTCAGGGCCTGGGCCACGGACAAGGGCGTATTGGGACTGAAGGTATCGCTGCCGGTGCCGTTGAGCAGTCCGTACTCGTGGCAGTGTTTGACGGCCTCCGCGTACCAGGCCCAGGGGGAAACGTCGCGGTAAATCTGTCCATACGTTTCATTGCGCTGGAAATTGCTCATATGCTGCGTCTCGGCAAAGGCGGGGGCGCAAAGGCCCAAAGCCATGACAAGAGACAGCGCCAGCGTGGCTGCTTTTTTCATGGGGGTCCACTTCCTTTGTAAAGAGTAATCCTGCGGCGGGCCTGTCCGCCGCTATTTAGGAATATAACGGAAATCGCGCCGTATTGCAAGCAAAACAGGAAAGAAGCTGTCGAAAACAACGCCCGCCGGAAAAAAACAGTCCCTTACGCCGCAAAGCCAGGGGCCGCAAGGCGCAAAAAAGGCGCGGAAAAACACCTTTGCGGGGCACCGGACACAGCGGGCGCGCAAGCATAAAAAAAGTGCCGGAGCAAAGCGGACTTTGCTCCGGCACTGTGGCGGAGAGAAAGGGATTCGAACCCTTGATACCTTTATAGGGTATACACGATTTCCAGTCGTGCGCCTTCGACCAGCTCAGCCATCTCTCCATCGCCTCGCGCTCGTAACAGCACGTTATATTTTATCAGATTTTCCTTATTTGTCAAGATATTTTACCCCACATTTTCAAATTATCTTCCCGCCGGCGCAAAATGATCCGGCGTTTGGGGCAAACTACGCAAAGGCGGAAATTCCACGCAGTTTTTGCCTGAAATTTCCGCCTCCGCTTTGTTTCCGCTTTTCTCAGTGGAACGTATGAGAGATGTTGTCCACGACGTCGTCCACGGCGTTACCCATGGCGCGCATGGTGTTGCCCGCACGCGTCTTCGCGCACTTGTCGCAGTTCATCATCAGCAGCTCCGCTGCCACGCCGGCTACCGCACCGACGCAGATCCCGCGCAGAAATTCGGTATTCATCTTTTCACCACTCCTTTATCGGTCATGGCCTTAGTATTGCCCCAGGACGCAAAAAAAATAAGGGCGGCGGCGCGATTTTCTGTTGCTAAAAACAGCCAGTTCCTTTATAATAGCTACACTTATACCGTATGGCGCAAACGCTCACTTTTTACAGAAAACATCAAAGAACATGGGGTCTTTTGTGACGGATCGGAGGAAGCAACCATGAAAATGCTCATTCGCGGCAGCAGAGTGATCGATCCCTCCTGCGGGCGGGACGCCTTTTGTGACATTTTGATCGAAGACGGCGTGATCGCCGCCGTGGGCGAGCGCCTGCCGGACGCGGACGCGGAGGTCCTGGACGCCGCGGGCCTTGTCTCTGCCCCTGGCCTGGTGGACATACACACCCATGTGCGCGAGCCTGGATTTGAAGCCAAGGAGACCATCGCCACCGCTACGACGGCGGCGGCCCGCGGTGGCGTCACCAGTATGCTGGCCATGGCCAACGTCTCCCCGGTGACGGACACCCCCGAGGCCGTAGCGGATTTTTACGCCCGCGCGGCAAAAACCGCAAAGGTGCGGGTCTATACAGCCGCCGCCGTCTCCCGCGGCCAGCGCGGCGAAGAACCGACCGACGTGGACGCCCTGCTGGCTGCCGGTGCGGCGGCGCTGAGCGACGACGGCGTCCCTTTGATGAACGCCGCCCTCATGCGCCGGGCGCTGATTGCCATGAAGCCCTCGGGCCTGCCGGTTTTGTCCCACAGCGAGGACGGCGACCTGGTCCGCGGCGGCGTGATGAATGAAGGAGCGCTGTCCCGGCGTTTGGGCTATCCGGGCCGTCCGGCGGTGGCGGAGGAGCTGCTGCTGGTACGGGACGCCATGCTGGCCCGGGACGTGGACGGCTACGTCCATATCTGCCATGTGAGCACAAAGGGTTCCGTCGCTTATATCCGCCAGGCAAAAGCTGCGGGAATCCGCATCACCGCCGAAACATGCCCCCAGTATTTCACCCTGACCGAGGCGGAGATCGAACGCCAGGGCGCGCTGGCAAAGGTCAATCCCCCCTTGCGCACCCAGGCGGACGTGGACGCCATCCTGGACGGTTTGCGGGACGGTACGCTGGACTGCATCGTGACGGATCACGCGCCCCATACGGCGGAGGAAAAAAGCCGGGCGCTGCCGGAAGCCCCCAGCGGGATGGTAGGCCTGGAGACGTCTCTGGCCCTGTCGCTGACGGTGCTGCATCACCGCCTGGGCCTGCCACTGTCCTTTGTGATCGACAAAATGAGCACCGCGCCGGCAAAGCTCCTTCAACTGGACGCCGGTACGCTGCGTCCCGGCGCGCCGGCGGACCTGGTCCTGTTCGACCCCCAGGAGCGCTGGACCGTCGATCCGGCGGATTTTGCCAGCAAGGGCCGCAATACGCCCTTTGGCGGCTGGGAGCTGACCGGCCGGGTCCGCACCACCATCGTAGACGGCGAGATCGTTTACACGCGGTAATAACGCCCGCTGCGCCCAGGTCGTCCCCGGAATGCGGCTTTCGCGCCATGAATGATTAAAGATCCCCTGGCGGCAGCATTGCCGTCAGGGGATCTTTTCACAGCTTTTCGCAGCTTTTTGACCCGCCAGCCGTGCCGGAACACGACGTGCAACCATGCTCCCGTCTCTGCAAGAAATCCGCATGAAATTGCGTCAATTCCATCCAGTGCCTCTGTCCCACCGGCAAACCGTCCCTCTGCTCTCTCGTGCTCCCGCAGGGCCCGTGCGCCGGAAAACCCAGTCATACCAGGCAAAAGCCGCCGCGCCGGAGCATTCATCGCGGAGCCGCCGCACGGTTTTTTCAGCGCCGTCTCCGCCACAAAACGGACGCATCCGCGTGCTCCCCCACATTGACGCAATTCCATGATGTGTGATACAATTCCATTGTTTCTTTCTGCTCCGAAAAACCAGCCGTGGGACGGGTTACTACTTCAAAGGAGGAACCGGCCGTTGAATCTGCACTATCAATACCTGCTGGACTGGTCCACCACACTGGCCATGTTTGTGGTGATCGCCCTTTTCCTGATTTTATTTGAGCCGCGCTGCTCCCAAAAGACCTACGCGGTCTCGCTGATCCTCTTTTTAACCGTCTGGCTGGGAGGGAACCTTTACATCTTATTTACTTACGGTCTTGAGGTCCAGGCGGCTTATACCCTGCTCACCGCCACGCTGCCCAGCTTGCTTTACTTCTGGATTGTGGCAAAGCACCGGGGCGGACGCTTTTTCTTCACCTTCTGCATGGTGGATACGCTGATGATCTGGGTCATGATGGTCACCGGCCTAATCGATTACGCCGTGGGCAGCGAGGGACTGGTCTGCTTTGTCCTGCGCCTTGCTGCCTTCCCGGTCATGCTCTACGCCGTATACCGTTTTGCCCGCAAGCCCTATCTGACCCTGCTGTCCCACGTCAACAAAGGCTGGTGGCTGTTTGCCGCGATGACCGGCCTGTTTTACGTCACACTGGCCGTGGTCAGCGGGATTCCCACAAACCTCCGCCTGCGGCCGGAGGACATGCCCACCGCCATTATGGTGCTGATCCTGCTCCCCCTCACCTACGCCACCATATTCCTTGTGCTCCACCAGCAGGACGCGCTGTTCCGCTCCCGGGAGCATCAGCGGATCTTTGAAGCCCAGGCCATGATGATGAGCCGCCGGGTGGAGGACATGCGCCGGGCCGAGGAAGCAATGCGCATCGAGCGCCACGACATGCGCCATCAGCTTCAGACCATAGCGTCGCTGGCGCAGAGAGGAGACTCCGCGGCAGTACTGGACTATGTGGGCACCTCCCAGGCAAATCTGAACGCCATTGTGTCCAAAAGCTACTGTGCAAACCCTGTTTTAGACGCCGTTCTGGCCAATGTCGCAGCCCAGGCGGAGCAGCTGGAGATCGCCATGGAGCTGGCGGTCTCCGTGCCGGAAAAACTGCCCGTGGACGCGCTGGAGCTTTCCATCGTCTTTGCCAACGCATTGGAAAACGCCATCCAGGCCGTGCGGGACCTGCCGCGGGAGCAGCGGCATATCATCTGCAAAAGCGTGGCTCATCCCCGGTTTATGATCGAAATTTCCAACCCGTATGAGGGAGATGTGACCTTCGACCGCCAGGGGATTCCCCTTGCGGACAAGCCGGGGCACGGCATCGGAACCCGGAGCATTGTTGCTTTTGCCGAAAAGTACCACGCGCTTTGTCTGTTTCGCACGGAAAACGGATGGTTCCGGTTGCAGTTGGCGCTGTAAAAATATTTTCCCTTTTTGGAATTGTGTGCCCACTAATATAATTGTACCAGTTACTCTTCCCGCACCAGCTGGACCACGCTCTCCACATGATGCGTCCTGGGGAACAGATCCACCGCCGCGGCGCGCGTCAGCGCGTACCCCCGCTGCGTAAACAGCTTCACATCCCGCCCCAGCGTCGCCGGATCACAGGAGACGTACACCACCCGCGCCGGGGCCATTGCTGCCACCGCGTCGATCACCGCGCCCGACAGTCCCTTGCGCGGCGGGTCCACGACGGCCACATCGGGAAGGAGATGCTCCGCCGCCAAACGCTCCGCCACCGCGCCCGCGTCGCCCTCTAAAAACCGCACGTTTTCCACGCCGTTGCGCGCCGCGTTTTCCTCCGCGTCCACAATGGCCTCCGGCACGATCTCTGTACCGATGGCCTGCCCGGCCTGACGCGCCATCAACAGGGTGATCGTCCCCGTACCGCAGTACAGGTCCAGCACGGTCTCCCGCCCCGTCAGCGCCGCAAACTCCAGCGCCTTGGCATACAGCACCTCCGCCTGGTCCCGGTTCACCTGGTAAAAGGACGGCACAGACAGGCGGAACGTCATGCCGCACAGGGTATCCTCCAGATACGCCTGGCCCCACAACGTCCGGTACGTTTCTCCTAAAATCCCGTTGCCCGGCTTCCGGTTCACGTTCAACACGATCCCCACCGTTTGGGGCCACACGCCGCGCACCGTGTCGATCAGCTCCGGCAGATGCGACTGCGCGGATGACGCCGCCACCAGGCACACCAGCGCGTCCCCGTTCCGGGCCGTGCGCACATAGAGATGCCGCAGCCAGCCCCGGCGCGATGTCTCATCGTAGCCCGGCACGTTCCAGCGCGTCATCCAGCCGCGCACCGCGCCGGCGATGCGGTCCGCTGCAGGGTGCTGGATGCGGCACGCCTCCACGGGGATCACATCGTGACTGCGGGCGCGGAAAAAGCCAATCTTTGCCGGCGGGGCCACAGGGTACTGGACCTTGTTGCGGTAATGCAGCACGTCCGCGGCGGGGAGGATGGGCAGCTCCGCCACGGTCTGGCCGCCGATGCGCTCCAAAGCGTCCCGCACCTTTTGCCCCTTGGCCGCCAGCTCTTCCTCATAATCCATATGCCAATAGGCGCAGCCGCCGCATTTGCCGAAATAGGGACAATCCGGCTCCCTGCGGTGGGGCGAGGGACGGAGTACCCGCGTGACCTTGGCAAAGGCTGTGTTTTTCAGCACCTTTAAGATCAGCACCTCGCACACCTCTCCGGCGATGCCGCCGTGAACAAACACAACCCGGCCGTCCAGCCGCGCCACGCCCAGGCCCTCGCTGGAATAGCCCTCGATTATCGCCTCATGGCGCGTGTTCTTTTTCAGCTCCTCCGCCATTGCCGGCGTCCTCCCTTTTCCTTCGTTTTTGCGGGACCGCGTGCGCTGGTCCTGCCCCTTATTTTACAACAGGAACGGCCCCGCCGCAAGTACCTGACGCGGCGGGGCCGTTTTGATGCTCTTCAGACCGCAAGTCTCTTTATCATCCTCAGCGGTCCCATTTTTCGATCAGCGCGCGGATCTGATCGGCGAACTTGCCCAGATCCTTGTTGGTGCCACCCTTGTTGTGGCGGATGACCTCCTGGAGCAGCAATCCCACGTTCTCCAGACGCTGGTACGCCGCCGAGCCCTTATCCTGGACCACGGTCTTTTTCCGCTCCGGCGTATAGCCCGCGGAGACCATCGTGTTGGTGCGCAGGTCGTAGACCTCGGTATACTCCGGCGCATGGGCGTCATAGCCCCGGTCCTTCAGATTCTGGGCGAATACCGGCGCGACCTCCGCGTCGCCATGGACCACGAAAACGTGCTGGGGATGGGGCGCAAAGGAGGCGATCCAGCCCAGCAGGTCGGACAGGTCCGCATGGGAGGACAGGCCGTGGAAGTTGACCATCTGCGCCCGCACGGCGATCTCCTCGCCGAAGAGCTTCACCCGGTCCACCCCCAGCAGCAGCCGCGCGCCCAGGGACCCCGGCGCCTGGAAACCCACGAAGCAGATGGTGGACTCGCTACGCCAGAGGTTGTGCTTGAGGTGATGGCGGATGCGGCCCGCGTCGCACATGCCGGAGGCAGAGATGATGACCTTCGGCGTGGGGTCCATATTCAGCGCCTTGGATTCCTCGCTGGTGGAGGTGATCATCAGGTTCGGGAAGGTAAACATGTTCCGCCCGCCCTGGACCACGGCCACGGCCTCGTCGTCAAGATACCCCGTCAGGTCGCCGGAAAAGACCTCCGTGGCCTCCCGGGCCAGGGGGCTGTCGATGTACACCGGGAAGTCCGGCACGGAGCGTACCAGCCCCTGCTCCTTGATCTCCCGGATGAAATACAGCAGCTCCTGGGTGCGGCCCACGGCAAAGGAGGGGATGA
>CANSLL010000031.1 GCA_947647695.1 uncultured Clostridia bacterium
ATCGAAAACGAGCAGCGGGGCCTTGTATTAGGTGCGGTGGACTATATTACCAAACCATTCCATCCATTGATTGTCAAGGCCAGGGTCAATACCCACATCAAGCTGTATCATTACCGCAAGCAGGTGGAGTATCAGTCCATGACCGACCAGCTGACGGGTGTGGCCAACCGGCGCTATCACGATAAGCAAAGCGCCGTCAAATGGCAGGAGGCTGTCCGTTTGCAGGTGCCCTTTTCCATCTGTATGTTTGATATCGACCGGTTCAAGCTGTATAACGATACCTTCGGTCATCCCGCCGGAGATAAGGTCATTGCCGCCATCGCCAAGACAGCGTCTGCCCAGATGCGGCGCAGTACGGACTTTTTTGCCCGCTACGGCGGCGAGGAATTCGTGGCGTTTTTCATGGGCGGGGACGCCCAGAAGGCTTTTGCCCATCTGCGGGCCATTCGCCAGGCGGTGGAGGATCTGCATATCCCCCATGCTCAGGAGGCAGGGAAATGGGTGACCGTCAGCATCGGCGGCGTTACTGTGATCCCCCAGCGGGAAAATCAGTATGAGACTTATTTGAAGATCGCAGATACGATGTTGTACGACGCCAAGCGCTTCGGCCGCAACAGGGTTGTTTGGACCGACGAGAAAATGCGCCAGTGGAAAGAAAAATAAGGCGGTTCCTGCCGGACAGGAGAGCGCTGTCTGGAGAACGGAGAGGAGATACATAAAGCGTGGGATTTTGGAATTTATTTGGAAGGCGGCATGAGACGGAGGCGCCTGCGCCGGTAGAGGAGAAAGAAAGCGCGGAAGAAGAACTGCGGGCCTATTCCGGGATGCGCGTGGAAGCTACGACCTTTGACGGCCGGTTGCTGTTTGTGGCAAAGCTGCAAAATCTGCGGGGGAATACGGCGGAGCTGCACCAGTATTCCGAGGCGGCGCTTCCTGAGGATATGGAGCCGGTGCGGGTGAATATCCGGGGCTACAGCGACCATGAAAGAAAAGCGGTCTATATGGAAGGCACGATCTCGCCGCTGCCAAAGCATATCTGGCGTGTGGAGGATTTGACGGTGGTGCGGATCGGAAACGACCGGGCCTTTTTCCGCCTGGAGACGGATCTGGAGGCGAGCGTTACCACCTTTGGCGGTTTCGGCGCGGGAGAGAAGCCCTGCAGGCTGCTGAATATCAGCGTGGGCGGCGCGTGCATCCGCACGGAACACCAATTTTACGAAAAGGATAAGTTTTTGCTGAAGGTCAAGCTGCTGGAGGAGCGCGACCCTTCTATCATGTTTTGCCAGGTTTTGCGGATCATTGAGAAAGAAAAGGGCGGGAATGAATACGGCTGTCAGTTCCTGGAGCTGACCGAGAGCGACCAGGAAAAGATCACCCAGAACATCTTCGCCGTCCAGCGAAAAACGCGGGGGACGTCATAACAAAACAGAAAACAAGCGCGCCGCTGTTCGGAAAAGGACAGCGGCGCATTTTGGTTTATGGCGCCAGTTCCACGAAAAACGACGTATGGTACGCTGTGGTCCATGGGACGATCCGTTCCAGGAACTGCCGCATCAACGGCGTGGGCGGTTCGCTCAGACGTAGGATGATCCGGGTGGTTTTCGCCGTTGCCTGGGGGCATTCCTCGTGAAACGCCGGAGAGTTGATATAGCCAAGATAGGCTTCTATCTTGTCCAGCAGCAGTGCCTGGGTCTCCGGGGATTCGTCCAGCGGTCCGCCGGAGACGATGACCAGGTCCGCGCCGCCGTCCTTGCGCACGCCGAAAAGGTCGATGCTGTCAGGGTCAGTAATCATAAAAGAGCCTCCTTTTGCGTGCTGCCGGTTTATTCCACCACCGAAGGGGTCCCGTCGAAATGGAGATAGACCCGCGTTCCCAGGCCGGGCTGGGAGGTGATGGACAGGCCGTGGTTCAGCTTTCCTGTTACCTGTTTGCAAAGATACAGTCCGATGCCCGTGGATTTTTTATCCTCCCGTCCGTTATAGCCGGTGAAGCCTTTTTCAAAGACCCGCGGCAGGTCCTCGCTGCGGATGCCGATGCCGCTGTCGGCGATGACGAGGCAGGGCCCGTCCTTCAGAATACGGATGCGCCCGCCCTCGGGGGTATATTTCAATGCGTTGGACAAGATTTGCTCAATCACAAAAGAGAGCCATTTTTCGTCGGTCAGCACCGTCATGCCCGTTTCCTGAAAATCCAGGGAGATCTTCCGCAGGATAAACAGCTTTGCATACTTGCGCACCGCCGCGCGGACGGTATCGTCCAAGGCGATCCGGCGAAAGAGGAAATCCGTCTGTTCGCTGCCGAGGCGAAGGTAGGACAGGACCATTTCCACATATTGTTCGGTTTTGAACAGCTCCGCCCGCAGCTCCCGGCCGCGGCGGCTGTCGTCCCCCTGGAGCAGCAGCTCCATGGCGGCGATGGGCGTCTTGATCTGGTGGGCCCAGAGGGTAAAGTAATCGATGATGTCCCGGTAGCGGTTCTCGCTGTCTGCCACGATCCGGGTGTGGTGGGCGCATACGTCGTTCAGCAGCGCCTGATATGCTTCCTCCAGCGCGTCTGCCGGAGGGGGAAGGGCGAAGGAGGCAGTCTCGATACATTGGCGCATGCCCCGGAGGATGCGCTGCTTCTGCCAATAGCGGAAGAAGCCCAGGCACAGGAGCACGGCGCCCGACACGACGCACAGGAAAAAAGCGTACAGCACCGGCTCCAGGGGCAGCTGGTAGAGAAAAAAGACCGCGCAAAGCAGCGCCAAAAAGCCCAGGAACAGGCAGATGAACTTTTTTTGATAGGACAGGTAGGACCGCAGCATCGTCATTCCTCCACCAGGTAGCCCACGCCTTTTTTGGTGCGGATGAAGCCGGTCAGGCCTGCGCCGTCCAGCTTTTTTCGCAGGCGGTTGACGTTTACGGTCAGGGTATTTTCGTCCACGAAGCTGTCCGATTCCCACAGGGCGGCCATGATGGCGTCCCGGGTCACGATACGGCCCTTGTGCTCCATCAGCAGGCCCAGGATCTTATATTCGTTGCGGGTTAGCTCCACGGTCCGGCCCTGGACGGATAGGGCCGCCTTGCCCAGGTCCAGCAGAGCCCCGCGGCATTCCAATATCTCCGGCGCGGCGGAAAAATCGTAGGTCCGGCGCAGCAGGGCCTGGACCTTGGCCGTGAGCACAGCTAAGTCAAAGGGCTTGCTGACGAAATCATCGCCGCCTAACTGCATGGCCATGACGGCGTTCATCTGGCTGGATGCGGCGGAGAGGAAGATGACCGGCGTCCGGGCCCGCTGGCGCAGCGACGCGCACCAGTGGAAGCCGTTGAAGAAGGGAAGGGAAATATCCAGCAGCACCAGATGGGGCGCGAAGACGGAAAATTCATCAAGGACATGTTCAAAATCCTGTACGCAGGATGTTTCATAGCCCCATTGGGACAGGTGGCTGCTCAGCTCCCGGGCGATGATAGCATCGTCCTCCACAATCAGAATGCGGTACAAGGTACGTCCCTCCTTTGTAAGCTACGGGTATAGTTGGAGCATAACATTGCCGCGCCGTCTTGTCAAATCGAGGGCGGGGAAATAAGCGAATCTTAAAAAGTTTTGTCCCGGCGAAAAAACTGTGGGAAATGCCCTTCCCTTTTTTGCCGGTCCCTGTTATACTGAACCAAAACAGAAAAACGCACCTGGGGGGGCCGGCGTACCGGCTGAGATTGAAACGTATCAGGTTTCTGACCCTTTGAACCTGTTGGATCATGCCAGCGCAGGGAAAGGTTTTGTTTGTGCAAGCGAGCGAAGGACCGGCCCTGGGGCAAGTCCTTCGTTTTTTGCGTGAGGGAGGAGATTTTTGTGAAGATCGCACCGAGTGCGCTGCGCCTGTATGCGGTGACGGACCGCGCCTGGCTGCGGGGACGGACGCTGGCGGATCAGGTCGCGGCGGTCCTGGCGGGCGGCGCCACCTGTATCCAGCTGCGGGAGAAGGCGGCGGACCGCGCGTCCCGCCGCGCTGCGGCGGAGGAGCTGCTGCCCTTGTGCCACAGGTTTGGCGTGCCCTTGGTTATCGACGACGACGTAGCTCTGGCAAAGGAGCTGGATGTCGCCGGCGTCCATGTGGGGCAAGGGGATATGGATGTGGCTGAAGCCTGCGCTCTGCTGGGACCGGACAAAATCGTGGGCGCGACGGCCCACAATGTGGCCGAGGCCTGCGTCGCGGCGGCGGCCGGGGCAGACTACCTGGGCTGCGGCGCGGTGTTCGGCAGTACCACCAAGGACGATACGACGCCGCTGTCCACCGGCGAGTTGCGGCGCATCTGTGCCGCGGTGGACATCCCTGCCGTTGCCATCGGCGGTGTCAACAAAGGAAACATGATGCAGCTGAAGGGTACGGGCATCGCGGGCGTGGCCGTGGTGTCGGCGCTGTTTGCGGCGGAGGACGAGGAAGCGGCGGCGCGGCGGTTGCGCCGGCTGGCGGAGGAGGTATCGGGATGCACACAGCTTTGACCATCGCCGGTGTGGACGGCAGCGGCGGCGCGGGAATCTTGGCCGACGTCAAGACGATGACGGCCCACGGCGTGTACGCCATGTCTGCCGTGGCGGCGCTGACGGTACAGAATACCACGGGCGTATTTGGCGTGGAGACCGTTTCCCCGGCGTTTTTGGAGGACCAGATCCGCGTCGTTTTTGAAGATATCCCCCCCGAGAGTACCAAGACGGGGATGCTGTTTTCCGCGGAGCTGATCTGCGCGGCGGCAAACCGGCTGCGGATACACCATGCGCCCCATGTGGTGGTGGATCCGGTGATGGTGGCCACTTCCGGGGCGCGCCTGCTGCGGGAAGATGCAGTGGAGGCCCTGTGCCGGGAGCTGCTGCCCCTGGCGGAGGTCGTGACGCCAAACCTCCCGGAGCTGGCGGAGCTGGCGGGCCTGCCGGTGGACCGGGAGGAGGAGCGCGTCGCGGCTGCGGCGGCGCTTTGGGAGCGGTACGGCTGCGCTGTACTCTGCAAGGGCGGACACGACACCGCTGCGGCGGACGATCTGCTGTTTGACGGCGCCGGACCCCACTGGTACCGAGGCAAACGTGTCGAGACGCGCAACACCCATGGAACGGGCTGTACCCTGTCTGCCGCCATCGCGTCGAATCTGGCCCTGGGCCTGCCGCTCCCGGACGCCGTAGGCGCGGCGAAGGATTATCTCACCGGGGCCCTGGCGGCGGGGCTGGAGCTGGAGCTGGGCCGGGGCAGCGGTCCCCTGGACCACTGCTACCGCATGAAAGGAGAACACTGACATGGCAGAGACTTATACGACCCAAATGGACGCGGCGCGGCGCGGCATCGTAACGCCCCAGCTGCGCATCGTGGCGGAGAAGGAGCACCGCACGGTGGAGGAGCTGCTGGCGCTGGTGGCGGCGGGAAAGGTTGCCATCCCGGCGAACAAACGCCACCAATGCCTCTCCCCGGAGGGCATCGGTTCCATGCTGCGCACGAAGATCAACGTCAACCTCGGCGTTTCGCGGGACTGCAAGGATTATGACGCGGAGCTGAAAAAGGTCATGGCCGCGGTGGACCTGGGCGCGGAGGCCATCATGGACTTGTCCTCCCACGGCGACACCATCCCCTTCCGCCGCAGGCTGACGGCGGAATGTCCCGCCATGATCGGCACCGTTCCGGTGTACGACAGTGTGATCCACTACCAGCGGGATCTGGCAACGCTGACGGCAAGGGATTTTATCGACGTGGTGCGCCTCCATGCGGAGGACGGGGTGGATTTTGTCACCCTGCACTGCGGCATCACCCGCAAGACCATCGACCAGATCCGGCAGCACAAGCGGAAGATGAATATCGTTTCCCGGGGCGGCTCGTTGGTGTTTGCATGGATGTGTATGACCGGGGCGGAAAACCCCTTTTATGAATACTACGACGAGATTCTGGACATCTGCCAAGAGTACGACGTGACCATCTCCCTGGGCGACGCCTGCCGCCCCGGCTGCCTGGCCGATGCCACAGATGCCTGCCAGATCTACGAGCTGACGCGCCTGGGCGAGTTGACGAAGCGGGCCTGGGACAGGGACGTTCAGGTACTGGTGGAAGGGCCGGGCCATATGCCTATGGATCAGATTGTCGCCAATATGAAGATCCAGCAGACCCTCTGCCACGGCGCGCCCTTTTATGTCCTTGGCCCCCTGGTCACAGATGTGGCTCCAGGTTACGACCATATCACCGCCGCCATCGGCGGGGCCATCGCGGCGGCGTCCGGCGCGGCGTTTTTGTGCTACGTCACCCCGGCGGAGCATCTGGCGCTGCCTAACGTGGACGATGTCAGGCAAGGGATCATTGCCAGCAAGATTGCCGCCCATGCCGCGGATATTGCTAAGGGTATCCCCAGCGCGCGGGACATCGACGACCGCATGGCGGAGGCCCGGCGGGTGCTGGACTGGGAAGGGCAGTGGGCCTGCGCCCTGGACCCGGAAACGGCCAGGGCCATCCGGGAGAGCCGTGCCCCGGAGCAGGAGGACACCTGCTCCATGTGCGGCAAATTCTGCGCCGTGCGGAGCATGAACAAGGCCCTGAGCGGGGAGCATATCGATATCCTGTGAGGGAAAAGCGTGCCCCGGAAGCATCTTTCGGGGCGCTTTTTTTCAAAAGGACTTGACTGTAAAGCCCCTTGACAGCTTATCATGGAGGAAGAGAGAAGGAGGGATCGATGATGACGGTCAAGGAGTTGGAAGAAAAAACAGGTCTGGCCAGGGCCAATATCCGTTATTACGAGCAGCAGGGCTTGCTGGCGCCGGAGCGAAAGGAGAACGGCTATCGGGACTATTCTCAAGTGGATTTAGAAACGCTGCAAAAGATTAAATTGCTGCGCCATCTGGGTCTTGGCATCGAGATGATCCGCTCTGTGCAGGCGGAGCAGTGCCCGCTGGCGGACGCGCTCGCTGCAAAGGAGGACGCCCTTGCGGCGGAGGGCGCGCTTGTAGCCAGGCAGAAATATGTCTGCGCGCCCGGCAGGTCGGATACGCGGAACTGAAACCGGAGGCGTATCTGGCCCTGCTGGAGGCAGAGGAGGCCGCATCCGCCGCACCGCCGGAGGGAGAGGACGTGGTCAAGCCCCTCCGGCATCCCTGGCGGCGCTATTTTGCCCGCAGTCTGGATTGGATGATCTATGCGGTGGTCTGGGAACTGGTTTGTGCGGTCATACTGCATATTTCCTGGGACGCGGGGGTATATCAGGTGCTGAACTGGGCCGGCGGCACGGCGTTGATGCTGCTGCTGGAGCCGCTGCTGCTCAGCCGTCTCGGCACGACGCCGGGCAAGGCCCTGTTTGGTTTGCAGCTGCGCGCCCCTGATGGCGGGCTGCTGACCTATGACCAGGCTGTGCGGCGTACCTATGGTGTGTTTTGGCACGGCATGGGCTGGAATCTTCCCCTGATCGGTCTTTATTTCAGCTGGCGCAGCTATCAGCAGTGCATGGAGAAGGGAAAAGCTGCGCCCTGGGACGAAAACGCTGTTTATACCCTGAAAGACACCCGCGCCTGGCGCTGCGTCGCGTTTGTGCTGATTTTCTGCCTGTTGCCGGTTCTCGCTGGTATGGGGATTAGGCAGGCTGTGAAGCCTTCGCCGGTACTCAATGCCGGACCGCTGACGCGGGAAGCGTTTATCGAAAATATCAATGCCGCCGCCCAATATGACAAAGCCGCGCCCTACCGTTTGTATTTGGACGGTGACGGCGTTTGGAAGTTGACCAACGAAGCCCTAACACAGGACTCTGGCGCGGCAGAAGCGGGGTACGGCTGCACGATGACTTACGAGATCCTGATGGAGGATGCGGGGGAGTATGTGGCCGGTGTGCGGATCTACCAGGAAGGCAGCGAGGGGGACGTCTTTGACGATCTGTTTCAACAAACCTATTTTTCCTACATGGCCCTGTGGCTGGCGGAGCATCCGCGAGGCAGTTACAGTCAGGCGTGGAAAAACTATTACCATTATAATGCACTGCTGCTCTCCTGCTTCAGGGAGGGCGGCACGGTCCTACTGGGCGGAGTCCGGCTGCAAATGGATGTGGTGAACAAAGGCATGGCGTTCGATACCCTGGTCGAAGGAAGAAGCTATACCGATCACGTTTTGAGCCAGCCGCTGCTGTTCGACGATGAAGGACAGTGGATCGAGCGCCCCGTCGAGGACACCTTTTATGCCTGTACCGTCACTCTGACGCGGGAGGCGTGACACAGCTCCCCTTTGACAAAGTGGCATCGGGGGTGGTATGCTAAACGTAACGACCGAGAACGAAGGAGAGAGCACGATGCGTTCGATTTTAGAATATGATACCGTGGCGCTGGACGACGAAAACAGCGCCCTGGTCATCATCGACCAGACCCTGCTGCCCGGCGAGATCAAGCTGCTGCACCTGACGGAGCAGAGCGCAATCTGGGAGGCCATCCAAACCCTGCGGGTGCGTGGCGCGCCGGCCATCGGCGTGGCGGCGGCCATCGGGCTGTACCTCGCCGTCAAGCCCAGCGCGGCGGAGACGGCGGAGGCGTTCCTCGATGAGCTGCACGCGGCGGCGGACTATCTCAACTCCGCCCGGCCCACGGCGGTGAACCTTGCCTGGGCATTGAAGCGGATGGAAACTGCCGCCCGCCGCCGGGCAGACGATACGGTCCCGGCGCTGAAGGAGGTTTTGCACAGGGAATGCCTTGCCATCTGGGAGGAGGACATCGACGTCTGCCGCCGCCTCGGGGAAAACGGACTGACCCTGGTCAAACCCGGCGACGGACTGCTGACCCACTGCAACGCCGGGCAGCTGGCCACCGTGCGCTACGGCACCGCCACGGCGCCCATGTACTTGGGCCATCAGAGGGGCTACGGCTTCCACGTCTACTGCGACGAAACCCGCCCCCTGCTCCAGGGCGCGCGGCTGACCAGCTTCGAGCTGTCCTCCGCGGGCATCGACACCACGCTGATCTGCGACAATATGGCCCCGTCCCTGATGAAGCGCGGGGCCATCCAGGCGGTGTTCGTCGGCTGCGACCGGGTCGCCGCCAACGGCGATGCGGCCAACAAGATCGGCACCTTGGGCGTAGCCATCGCGGCAAAGCGCTTTGGCATACCGTTCTATGTTGTCGCGCCCTTGTCCACCATCGATCTTGCGACGCCCACGGGCGGGGAGATCGTCATCGAAGAGCGCAGCGGCGATGAGATCCGCGAAATGTGGTACGAAAAGCCCATGGCCCCGGCGGGCGTCAAGACCTGGAACCCGGCCTTTGACGTGACGGACAACGATCTGATCACGGCCATCGTGACGGAATGGTGCGTCGCCCGTCCGCCGTATACGGAGTCCCTCAAAGAAATGTTTCAAAAAAAGGAGGCGGCGCAGCCGTGATCTGGCCCACGGATGAAGAAGCGAAGGAACAGCTGATCCGCGTCGGACGGCTTTTGTATGAAGAAGGCCTGAACACCGGCACCGACGGCAATTTCAGCTGCCGCGTCGATAGCGGCGCGGCGCTCTGGACCACCTGCTCCGGCAGCGCCAAGGGTTTTTTGACCGAAGACGACCTTGTCAAGACCGATCTGGAGGGCAATGTGACCGCCGGAGAGGGGAAGCCCTCCAGCGAATTGAAAGTGCATCTGTGCGTTTACCGGCACAATGCCCTGGCCCAGGCGGTGGTGCACGCCCATACCGTAGCGGCCACGGCGCTGGCGTCCTCGGGCGTGGGCCTGACGGAGCCGCTGCTGCCGCCGGTGACCCTCCAGCTGGGACGGGTCCATGTGGCGCCCTACGCTCTGACCGGCACCCAGGCGGTCGCGGACAGCATCTTGCCCTACGTTGCGGACAACAACGCCGTGTTGCTGGCCAACCACGGCGCGGTGACCTGGGGCAAGGACCTTTGGCAGGCCTTTACCCGGATGGAGACGCTGGAGCGCTGTGCCCAAATCGATCTCCAGGTCCGCGCCCTGGGCACGCCTCAGTATCTGACGGCGGAGCAGGAGCGGGAGCTGCACGAGTACAGCGTCCGCCTGGGAAATTTTGCAGGGCGGGCGGAATCATAGCCTGGATTTTTTGTTTTATGTTTGTTGAAAATGATTGCGGCGCAATGCGCGGAAAGGAGCGGGAGAAATGGAACATCCCGAAGCAAAGCAAAAGAATTTACCGGTCAAACCGCTGCTGGCGGCGGTATGTGTTGTGATCGTCCTGGTACTTGGTATCTTTGCCTTTCAGTACCGGCAGTCCCACACGGTGCAGAGCATCCTGACGGTGGACGTCAACCCCAGCGTGGAGCTGCGGCTGAATCAGAAGGCCCGCGTGGTGGAGGCCGTGGCGGTCAACGAGGATGGCGCGGAGCTTTTGAAGGACATGGATCTGCGGGGGACAGAGCTCAATGTGGCGGTCAATGCGCTGATGGGCGCGATGCTGCGTTACGGCTATGTGGACGAGACGACCGGCGCCATCCTGATCTCGGTGGCGGACAAGGACGGCGTCCGCGGCGCTGCGCTGCGCCTGGCGGCGGAGGAGGAAGCGTCCGCGATTTTGGACGCGGCGTCCGTCCCGGTGGAGGTGCTGGCCCAGAGCGTGCCCAGGGATGCGGCGCTGGAGGAAAAAGCGGCTCAATACGGCATCTCCATCGGCAAAGCCCGGATGATCGAGACGATGGCGGCGGGCAGCGACCATTGGACCTTTGAAACATTGGCGGGACTGACGGTGAACGAGCTGTATCTGCTGTCTTCCGACCCGGCCGGACTGGCGGAGCAGCCGCAGTCCTCCTATATCGCCGCGGACGATGCCAAGGCGGCGGCCTTTGCCTATGCGGGCGTGACGGCGGCGCAGGCATTTGTGGAGAAGGTAGAGTTTGACTATGAAAACGGCGCGATGGTCTATGAGGTGGAGTTTATCGCCGGGGATATGGAATACGACTGTAACGTGGACGCTGTGACGGGCGCGGTCATTGGCTGTAAGACGGAGCCGGTACAGAGCGGCGTGTCTCAGAACGGCACTGCGCCAGATGGTACAGCGCCCGTCCAGGGGCAGGATACTCAGACGCCAGCTGCGCCGTCCTCCGGGACGCAGCAGAAGATCGGCGCGGCCCAGGCCGGAGCCATTGCGCTGGAACATGCGGGGCTGACCGAAAGCCAGGTCACGGGCTTACGCACCGAGAGCGAGTGGGATGACGGTCTGTTGGAATATCATGTGGAATTTTACACCGGCGAGATCGAGTATGAATACGAGATCAACGCCTATACCGGCGAGATTTTGAAAGCGGAGCAGGAGTATTGGAACCGCACGTCCCACCGGGAAAACCACCACGAGGACCAGCATCACAGCGCTGTGCCCGGTGTGCCTTCGGCCGCGTACATCGGCATCGACGCGGCGCAGGCAGCGGCCTACCGCCATGCGGGCGTGGATGCGACATCAGTGTACGACTTGTCCCTGGAGGAGAAGTTAGACGAGCGGACGCCCCATTACGAGGTAGAGTTCAAAGCGGGCGGCATGGAATACGAGTACGATATCGACGCCCAGACCGGCGCAGTGTTGAACTACGAGTCCGAGTGGGACGATTGAGGGAAGCGAGAATAGAAGCAGAATAAAACAGCAGACCCCATTCGGGAAAGAATGGGGTCTGCTGTTTTATTATTGTGTTTATTCGGGTGGGTAGCAGGGATCAAACTGGAAAATGTCGAACACGGGACGAAAAGGCCCGTCCCAAAAGGACAGTGCACAATATTCCTGTGCCGTATGGACGGGATATGGGGCATAGCCGGTGGGGTAAATATACTGGTACAAGGATTCCGGGAAATCGGCATTGGAGGTCACCTCTTGTACTGAATAAGTGAGATAGCCGCGGGGCTGCCGGACGCCTTTGGGAAGGGAAAAGGGGGCAAGCGCGTCCGTGGCGGTGGAGGTGGAGAAGCCGAAAAAAGTGGAATGCGTGCGTTCTTCCGCCGTACTGGACACATAGGGTGCGGTCAAAAGAGCATCATCCCGGTTGCAAAGCAAACGCCCGGAAGGCGCGCCCGCGGCCTGCCAGCCATGGGGATAAAGCTGGATGGACAAACAATGTGTGCTATAGTCGGGATAAGTGTCTTTCCATACAAAATGGTGGAAGATATGGAGCTGCGCCGGATCGCCGGGCAGCATGACGTCGACGTCGGTGAGATGCAGGTCGCAGTTTGCGCAGTCATAGCCAGGGGCGTGGACGTACTCCTTTGGTATGGCCCTATAGTCAGAATATCCGCTGACCGACGATACCACGCACTGCGCGCCCTTGCATGACAGGATATCCTCGTCCGTCAGATCGTTCAGCACTTCCGGCGGGAAGCCCAGCGCCAGCAGTTCCGCTTTCGTTTCCGCGACCTCTGCCGTTTCCGCCGTCTCCTGCACGGGCGTCCACTCCATGGGATAGCGGCTGAAAAACAGCGATCCGCAGACGACGCCGCTCAGGACGATGGCAATGAGCACAGACATCAGCGCCCAATCCGGCAGGCGCACAGGGGCGGCGTGGAGGGCGTAGCCCGTTTCGTCCAGCGCCTTGGACAGGCGGTAGAGGTCATACAAAATAAACGCGCTCACAGTGAGCATCAGGATCAGGACGATCCAGATGAAATACTGGTTCAGCGCCAGCACGCACAGTACGGCATACCACACAAGCAGCGCTGCGGGACCGTGGCTGTATTTCTTCCGTTCCGCTTTTTTCTCTACCATGCGAAGGCCCGCCATAAAGCAGAACAGCAGCGCAAACAGCGCGATCGTGCCGCCGGTCACGGCGCAAATTTTGTACAGCGGCAGCGCAAAGATATCCTGCCAGTAGATCGTGGCAAGCAGGGACTTTTCCACGGCCAGCGTACCAAACCGCACAGCCGAAAGGAGATAACAGGCGCGGAAAAAACCGTTTTCCCGGCGCAGGGCGCGAAATCCCGCCAGGACCAGCAGCAGTCCGACGACGGGCAGGATATGGTTCAGGTTGTATATTTCGATCGTGACCGTAGCCAGGGCAAGACCGATCAGGATGCGTTGCATCGCCCGCCGCCAGGGTGTGACGGCCTGCACGATGTGCTCCGGCGGCGGCTCCTGACCGATCAGGTCGTCCAGGGATAGGGTGCCGGTCCGGTCAAATTCACTCATCGCCGTCGCCTCCCAACGCTTGCCGGAGCCGCTTGCGCAGCCGGTACAGCCGTCCCTCCACCGCCCGCTCCGTTGTACCTGTCTCTGCGGCAATCTGGGCGGTGGACTGCAAATAGTAATACTTCCGGTAAAACAACACCTGATCCCTCTGGGAAAGCCGTCTCAATGCCCGCGTCAATTCCTCGAAGCGTTCCTGACGCAGCAGCTGTTCCTCCGGCGTCGGCTCCGGCGCGGGGAGATCGTCGCTCAGGGGTTCCGTACCGTCCCCGGCGGACCGCCGCCGGTGGTTCAGAGCCGCATTGCGGCAGACCGCCGTCAGCCAGCTTTTCCAGCCGCCCAGCCGGGGGTCGAACAGGTCGATCTTGTCCCATACCCGCAGCACGGCGGCGGAAAGGCATTCCTCCTGGTCCTGCGGGTCCGGCAGGATGGGAGCGATGACATAGCGCATCAGCGGTCCGTAGTGAGCCAGCAGCGCGTCTGCACCTGCGTTGTCCCGCCGGCGCAGCAAGTCGATGATCTCCTGTTCCTGTCCCATCGCGGCCCCTCCTTTCCGCCGAAATGACCTTTCTATTATATCATACACGAGAAACAAGGAAAACCCACGCCGCCGGAGGAAAATTCCGGTCGGTATCTGTCATTTCCTGATCGAAATAGAACGGAGCCTGTAAAAAGCGTGACGGAGAGATTCCTCCGCCACGCTTTTACCGATCGGAACATCAGAGCTTTGGTTCGTAATGGTCAAAATATTCCCCTTTGTACGCCTCGCCCCACGGTGTGGGCGCCAACGTATCCTCGTAGGTCCCCCAGCCTTGGTTGCCTAAATACGTCCCGTCCGCGTCGTAGACGTAGATCGCATAGCCGTAGGCCGCTTCGGTCCCGCCGATGACGATGTCCTCCCAGGAGCCGTCCTCGTTTTCGGCGCAGTATAAATAGTATTCCGTGTCGGAAAACTGCCCAGTGATATCGGTTTCCATACCGTCGAGGACCAGGTAAAACCTGCCGCTGCGCAGCACGATCGGGCTTTCTCCGCTGGTGCCGCCGCTGCTGGCGCGGCCATCTTTGCTTTCATAGGTAAATTCTGCGCCGTTTGCCAGCTGCCGCTGGATCTGGATATGGATACCCGCCGCTGCTGCGGTGCCCGCCAGCAAGACGCCCATGCAGGCCGCTGCCAGCAGCACTCGGACAGGCCGCCGCCTGCGCCGGGGCATGCCTGCATCCAACTGCGCTGCAATGGCATCACGGGCTGCCTTGCGCAGGGATATTTGCGCCATCATATGTTGATAATCATTCTTCATGCTCGCTCAACTCCTTTTTCAGCAAAGCCCTGGCCCGGCTCATGCGGGTCTGGACGGCTGTGCGGGAGAGATGCAGAATTTCGCCGATCTCTCCCTGATCGTAGCCCTCGTAGTAATATAGGTGGATCACAGCCCGGTAGTTTGGCGGCAGGGCCATTACCGCAGCATATAAGGACCGGTCCCGCTGCTCCTGGAATACCATGGTTTCCTCCAGTGTGCCCACGTTCCGGCGCCAGAAGGACCGCAGCTGGTTTTTACAGGCATTGGCGGCGCAGGTCAGCAGCCAGGTCTTTTCCTTGCCCGGTGCCGGTTCTTTCCCGCCGGCTGCCAGCTTCAGAAATACATTTTGACAGATGTCCTCTGCGTCCGGGCGGCTGCCTAGATAGCTGAACGCCAGGCGGAACACGTCGTCGCCGTAGGAGAAAAACAGCGCGGATAGCTTTTCCCGTTCCAAAGCGTACATCTCCTTTGTTTTTGCGTTTGAGGCCTCACCCATAAAACAATTTGAATCAGGCGGTTATCACAGCGTTGTTGAAAAAATTTTTTGAATATGGAGAAATGCAAGTCAGCGAAGGATGAAGTTGGCAAGATAAAACAGCAGGAAAGAAAAGATTTAGCGTGGGATTTCCTGAAGTTCTGCACGTTA
>CANSLL010000032.1 GCA_947647695.1 uncultured Clostridia bacterium
TCTTCAGTCTTTTCTTATTCCTCTTGGTTGCAAACTCCATTGGCTTGGCGACCAATACACCTCATACATTTAATCCCTTACAGAAATTTAAGGAACCGCATCATTTTTTAACACCCATTTTTTCTTCCATACAAAAAAGTACCCCCGCGCCGTCCGTCACCGAGACCGCGCGGGGATACTTTTTCGCTTACATCGCCCGGTCGTTCCTCAGGACAAGATACGTCCCTGTCTCGTCGCCGTAGCGCACGTCTTCTATGTGGATGCTCTCGTACATATACTGTTTGACCTGGTCCGCGTCCGCAAACCACGCCGCCTGATAGGGCGCTTGAGGATTTGTCTTTTCCACCAGCAGAAGGCCGTCTTCCGCCTCCACCAGCACCGCCGCGTGCCCTGCCGCGGTCTGACCATAGGAGATGAGCCAGATCGTAATAAGGGACACCGCACCGTCCGCGAAGGAAACGCCCCGGTCCTGCCACGCCTGGACAACCGTTTCATACAGCTCCTTCGCCGTGGCGTCCGGCGGCACAGGCACCGGGTCATACAGCGTAAAATACTGCGTCTTTTCTTCGCCGCTGAACGCAATCAAGGGGAAGTGCTCAATGGCGTCGCCGTCGCTGCACAGCCATTGATCCTCGCCCATCGCCCAATCCTCCCTGGGGATGCAGTTTGCAACCGTGATGTGCCCGCCCATCAGCTGGAATGCCGCAATGCGGCAAAGCACGTCGCTGTACTTCCGTCCGTTGGTCTTGTACCAGAGGCGGGACATGGGGCCATAATCCCCATAGTCCACCACCGGGGCGTCAATGGTAACGAACGAATCCCGGAGGGTGTAAGACGGGCAGTCCTTCATGCAGGCGTTGAAATCGTCCACCCAGACGAAGAACTTGTCCAGCCGTTCCGGGGCGATGCCGCCCTCCTCGCAGGCACGCCGCACCATATCCTGAACCTCTTTCCCCACAAGATTGGTATAGGTCAGAGAAGCGTCCTCTATGCTCCCGACCGGCGGCGCAGCAGAACCCACACCATCTCCGGCCGAGGACGTTTCCGGCGCCGGAGCACCGCAGCCTGCCAGCAGCGACACCGCCAGCAGCACAGTACAGAGAATGCTCCCGCGCCGCATCGTGCTTCCGTGCAGCATCATTGCTCCGTGCTCCCATCCCGCACATAAAACGGCTCCGCGCCCTCGATCGCCTGACGGCCAAAGCCATCCTCCTTCAGCGGCGCCATATCCAAAAACATCTCGCCAAGATACGGACGCGCGGCGGCGGCCACGGCATCGAACAGCTTACGGTCTTCCTCCGCCGTTTCCAGCACGACCAGCCAGCTCTGCCGGCCGTCGCGCACCATCAGGCGCAGCCACGCCCGCAGGATACGCGGCTCCGTCTGCAAATACAGCTTGACCGCTTCCACCATCACCGTGGGATAATTTTTCGGCTCGCCCAGCTGCACTGTCGTTTCCTTGGTGATCCTTTCCTCGGTACAACCCTTTTGCAGGATCTCCTTATGCTGGCGCATATGCTCCAGCAGGTCCCTGTCCAGCACCAGATTCATGCCGAAGGGGTCGATTGCCACGCCGGCAATGTCCTTTGCAGCCAGGGCCATGTGGGCAAAATCATCAAAGGCCACCACCAGCGTCTGCGGGTCAGGCTCCTTGATGCCCCGGCGCAGCTCCTCCCAATCGGAATACAGCGGAAAATAATGCGCGCCGTCTCCGCTTTCCAGGGCGGGGACGCGCATGGTGCTGCCCTTTTGGAAGGTCGATGTGCCGTTCCCGTTGGGTACCGGAGCGCGGCTGAAGCTGACAGGCAGCAGAAAATGCGCCCGCAGGGCGATCTCCTCCAGGACCGCCTCGTATGTTTCGTTGGTGTTTTCCGCCCGCAGACGGGCATATTTCGCCTTTAGGGCCGGGTTCGTCACTGGCTTATTGACATCGAACATAAACTTGTCTTCTCCTTTCATACGCGTCTCATGACCGCCGTTCCTCCGCCGCAGTTTCCTTCAAACGGCGTAGCGTCAAATAGAACCGGGTCAGACCCACAGTGTAGCCCAGGGCGAGCAGCAGCAGCGCTCCCAGGGCAATGGCGTGGGGGGCCGACAGCGGCAGGCCTTGGAACGCCGTCATATCAAGGATCAGCGCCAGATATACCGCCGCGCCGAAGGCAAGATACCAGCGGTACAGCTTTTGCAGGTACCGCAGCTTGGACGCGGCGCAGCTGTACGCGGCAAAGGAGCCCTGGGCTGCCGGGAGGCGGTAGTAGCCCCAATCGCCGTTGCGGCAAACCTCCTCGGCCTGGACGGTGCGCAGATACTGTTTCTCCGCATCGTCCTCCGGGACGCGGCGCAGCAGCTCCAACCGGTAGCGGTACGCGCCCTTCTCCCCTTCTTCAAACACATAGCGGCAAAAGCCCACGCGCCGCAGCTGCAATCCCTTGTCCCCGGACATCCGGTTGATCCACGCCTCTTCCCTGGCAAAATCCCAGGCGAAAAAGACACGAAAGCGCTGCTTCTCTCCCATCTTATCCCACCTGCCGGGCAATCAGCACAGACAGCGCTAGCACGGCGATGCCAACGAGACGCAGCAGCGCCGCAAACGCGCCGGTCAGCTCCTGGTCCCTTCGGACCCGTTTCCACAGCAGCTCCGGCTTGAGCAGCAATACAAAGCCCAGCAGGGCCACAGCAACGGCAAGCAGCAGCAATGGACTCATTTTTTCCCCTTCCCTTCTCCCCGCAGTTCAATGATGCGGTCACGCAATACCGCGGCATATTCAAACTCCAACATCTTCGACGCCTCGCGCATCTGTTTTTCCAGCTTCGCGATCTCCTCGGCCCGCTCCTTCTCCGTCATGCGGCCCTTACTCCGGCGGCTGCCCCGGCCCGTGGGTTCACTGATCTCCAGGATCTCATGGACCGGCTTGACGATGGTCTTCGGCTCGATGCCATGGGCCTGGTTAAAGGCGTTCTGAAGCCGCCGCCGGCGCTCCGTCTCGTCGATGGCCGCCCGCATGGACGGCGTGACGGCATCGGCGTACATGACCACCTTGCCCCCGGCGTTGCGCGCCGCGCGGCCGATGGTCTGGATCAGGGACGTCTCGCTGCGCAAAAAGCCCTCCTTGTCTGCGTCGAGGATGGCCACCAGACTGACCTCAGGCATATCCAGGCCCTCCCGCAGCAGATTGATACCCACTAGCACGTCAAACTCGCCCCGGCGCAGGTCACGCACGATCTCCATACGCTCCATCGTGCCCACATCCGAATGCATATAGCGCACCCGGATACCCGCGCCGGAGAGATAATCGGTCAGATCCTCGGCCATTTTTTTCGTCAGGGTCGTCACCAGGACGCGCTCGCCGCGGCCCGCCCGGTCGTTGATCTCGGCGATCAGATCGTCGATCTGGCCCAGGACCGGACGCACCTCGATCTCCGGGTCCAGCAGGCCCGTGGGACGGATCAGCTGCTCCACCACCTGGCCGGAGCGCTCCCGTTCATACTGGCCTGGGGTTGCGGAGACGTAGATAACCTGGCAGATGCGCTGCTCGAATTCCTCGAATTTCAGCGGCCGGTTATCGTAGGCACAGGGCAGGCGGAACCCATACTGCACCAGGCTGTCCTTCCGCGCCCGGTCCCCGGCGTACATGGCCCGCACCTGGGGAATGGTGACGTGGCTTTCGTCGATGAACATCATGAAATCCTTGGGCATAAAGTCCAGCAGCGTCATGGGCGCGCTGCCTACGGGACGGTTGGAAATAATGCGGCTGTAGTTTTCGATGCCGCTGCAGTGGCCCAGCTCCTGCATCATCTCCATATCGTACAGCGTGCGCTGGCGCAGGCGCTGCTCCTCCACCAGCTTGTTTTCCTCATGGAATTTTTTCAGTTGTTCGCCCAGCTCCAAATTGATCTGCTCCAGGGCCCGCTGGAGCTTTTCCGGCGTGGTGATATACAGCGACGCCGGATAGACGTTGATGTGACTCCGACGCCGGAGCACCGCTCCGGTGACCACGTTGATCTCGCTGATCCGGTCCACCTCGTCGCCGAAGTATTCCACCCGCACAGCCCAATCCCTGGCGTAGGCGGGGAAGATCTCCACCGTGTCGCCCCGGACACGGAACATATTGCGCTCAAAGGCGATGTCATTGCGCTCATATTTGTTTTCCACCAGGCGGCGCAGCAGCTCCTCCCTGGGAAACGTGCTCCCCTCCCGGATGGACACCACCATGTTGGCGTAGTCCACCGGATCGCCCAGACCGTAGATACAGGAAACAGAGGCCACCACGATCACATCCCGCCGCTCAAACAGGGACGAGGTGGCGGAATTGCGCAGGCGGTCGATCTCGTCGTTGGTGGAGGCGTCCTTTTCGATATAAGTGTCGGTATGGGGAATATACGCCTCCGGCTGATAATAATCATAGTAAGAGACAAAGTATTCCACGGCGTTTTCCGGGAAAAACTCCTTGAACTCTGCGCAGAGCTGGGCCGCCAGCGTCTTGTTGTGGGCCAGTACCAGCGTGGGCCGCTGGAGCTTTTCAATCACCTTTGCCATCGTAAAGGTTTTTCCGCTGCCGGTCACGCCCAAAAGGGTCTGCTCCGTCAGGCCGTTTTCCACGCCCCGCAACAGCTTCTCGATCGCCTCAGGCTGGTCTCCTGCGGCGTCGTAGGGGCTGACTAATTTGAATTGCGGCATATTTGTTTTCCTCCCGCTCGTTCGTATGGTTCCTTTATTGTACCCTACAGATGGCGGCGATGCAACAGCAGTGGTAAAAAAGTCCAGGAATGGGACAGATATTGACAATTTTTGCGCAAACAAGTATGATAAGGGCAGGCAAAGGCCCAAACACCCCGCTTTTGACAACGGCTTGCGGCAGCCTGTCCACGCCTCAGACGGTCCGCAGCCGCCGTCCCAGAGGCATAGCTGGGTGGAGCCTGCGTTTTCAGCAGGGACACCGGAAAGGATGATACAAAATGAATACGACCCGTGAAGAAGCGCTCGCTCAGCTGCTGGCGCATTATGAAGAACCATATGTCTGCGCCCAGAGAGGCGACGTGGGCGGTCCCCTGGCGGCAACCGCGTTCATGCACCTGGTCAGCGACAAAAAGCTGTTGGGCCTCGCCGCTGTCGGCGAAACGGAAAGCGACGACTTTGTCTACCTGTTTTCCGTGGACGAACTGACAGAGGAATTGTTTGACCGTTGCTATACCCACGCCCTGGATGACGGCCTTGGCCGCGTGGACCCCAATCCCAACCACAGCTTTTCCATGATCTCTTTGTTCTTCCTCTGCGACGCCATTACCCCGGAAGCTGCCGCAAAGGTGAAAAAGACAAAGTTCCGCAAGGATTACGCCAAGCCCGAAGCGGGCTGGGCAGAGCTGCGTCTGGCCGCAGTGGAGACCGGCGGCGCGGCGCGGCTTTCCAACCCTATGGGAAAGACCCTCCTGGGCATCTACAAAAACAGTGTGCAATGATTCTGCATCATACATAACGTATCCCCGGGAAAACACCCGCGGACCAAAAATGGGGTGGCCCGGAACCTATGGTTCCGGGCCACCCCATTCCGGGAGACGCTATATGCTATAAGAGAGAGACGTTTGCCGTTTGAACGGTGAATGCTTCATACAGCCGCGTTCCTATCACGCCGTATTTCGCTTCCTGTCCTGGCATGATTTTATCATACTGCGCTTTGTTCTCCATGGGAAGCAACACCTTTTCCGTAAGTACCTACCAAAAAAATTGCTATCCTATCAAAAATATGATATACTAAAAAAGCAGGCCTTGGGAGGTGTTTTTTCCGATGCGCATCGAATATTTACAGTATGTCTTAGAGGTGGCGCGGGCAGGTTCCATCTCCGCCGCCGCCAAAAAACTCTGGATGGGGCAAACGACCCTTTCCGCCGCGATCCAATCTGTAGAGCAGGAGCTGGAGCTGACGCTGTTCCAACGTACCTCCCGCGGCGTCCTGCCCACGCCCAAGGGGCGGGAAGCCATCGCCATCATCGAACGAATGCTGGCGGACTACCAAAAACTCAATGAAATGCGCCGCCACGCCGTTTCCCAATATGCCAGCTGCAACGTGGGCTGCTACCCCGCCTTCTGTACGCGCTTAGGCTCCTACCTGGCCCTGGAAAAGGAAACACGTTTTCAGGAGACGAGTCTGAATGTACTGCCGGTATTGTCCCGCAAATCCATCACCGCCATCACCGAGGGCAAATGCGAGATCGCCGTAGGCACCCTGGCAAGACCGGAGTTGGAAAACATCCGCTATGCCGCCCGCCACCAGGGCCTGCGCTTTGAGCTGCTGGCAGAGGACTACTTCTGCGCCATTGTCAACCGCCATTCCCGTCACTGGGGCAAAACAGCGCTGAACATCCAGTCTGTCCGGGACGACGCCGTCGTCAGCATCACCTATTCGCCCCAATTCACCGGCTCCTTCCCGGTTACGGATTGGAAAAACTTCCAGCAGCAGGCCGTGCTGGGCGACCTGGAGTCTGTCAAACAGGCAGTAGCTGCCAGCGACTGTATCTGTTTTATTCCTTACCTTTCCGTAGCAGACGATCTGTACGTCAAAAGCGGCTTGATCTGGCCTGTGCGCTTGACGGGATTCGACTCCAGCCTGCTGATCTTTATGGCCTATAAACCGGAGGCGGAGCACGCCGCCTTTTCCGCCGCCATGTTGACCAAGATCCGCGCCATCCACAAGCAGCTCACCGCAACCGGCACGAACACCGCAGCAGTCGAATCGTGACAGAATTTGACGGTTCCCGTCTATCTTTGGGATTTCCCGGCAGATGCCTTGCATTTTCGTCCGTTAAGCCGTATAATGAGGGCAGCGGCGGAAATTTTTGTAAAAATTCCCACTGCCGGAAAACAAAAATTTATCAGAAAGGAGGGATCGACCGTCAGCCGCTGCCGGTCCTGGCCGTTCCTGCTTGTGCATCCCGATTAAGCGCCAACGGAAAACCCATTGTGCGCTTAGGTGCTCCGGCTCATCCGCTCCCCGCCGGCAAAACCGGCCTGCGCCATGCGCCGCCGCGCCCATAGGGGGAGATTCCACCCTACCGGCACAGAAACTGTCCGCGCGGCAGCCTGCTTTTGCTGCACCGAAAACGGCGCAGCTCATCCCTGCACACACTGGAAGCCCCGGCTTCCCGTAAACCGGAGGCGCACCGCCCTTTCTGCGTTATGCAGCGTTCAGTATACGGCGTATCTGAACACAGACGCGATGAAAACGGACGGTTCCTCCCCACCGGCGGCGGTAGGTTTCTACCTGCTGCCCACAACAAAATAAGGAGACTATGATTTATGCTCAACCCGAAGCAACAGCGGGAGATCTATGATCTGCTCGCAGCGACTTTTGAAGTCGGCAAGCCCCTTCTGGTCGCACAGGCAGGAAACTGCCTTGCCGGGCACGGGTATCACGCAAAGGACCTGGGATACAAGGGCCTGAACAAAATGCTGGAGGATATGCCTGATTATGTGCATTTTGAACAGGCACATACAGAAGAGGGAAACCCCTTTTGGCAAATGACCCTCAAGCCGCAGGAAAAAGAAACAGCCCCAGCCAAAGGGGAGTATCCCGACGATATCCGCGCCTTTGCCTACTTACCCGGCTCTACCCTGGAGATTTTCCACGAGAAAGCCGCCCACCTGCTCCAGCCGGGCGAAACGCCCCTTCAGCTGATCGACGCCGCCTACCGGCGCGCCGTAACCCAAAAAAGCATCGTCAAGGAAAACGACACCTGCACCTTCCCCACCGGTTTGAAAAACCGCGCGGGAGAAGAGATCTCCATCTTCTTTGCCCGCAATACCCGTAAAGGCGACAGCCGTCCCTGGGCCATGACCCGCGTGTACGAGGGCAAGCCTAATCCTGAAAATTTTGCGCCCACCCCCGGAGAACGCGCCAATCCCGGCGACGCCCTGGAAGATTTCGCCGTGATCACCAACTGGACCGACGCGCTGCGCGTCCTGGCAGACATGGCCCTGCCGGAGGAGTGGGATTTCCGGGATGCCCCGGTGAAAAACTATTACATCCTGCGTCAGTACTTGAAATACACCTTTTTACGGCTCAAGCACGAAAACAAGGTCCTGATTAACGACGAGGGGACCTTCGCCGCCTTCAACACCGGACTGCTCACCTTCCACTACGAGGATATCTACGCCTGCTTTGAAAAGAACCGGGATCCCTCCAGCGCCATCCCCTGGTATTTCAGCAGCTTTTGCAGCGAGGGCAGCCGCGGCGACGGTCAGCGGATCACCATCTACTTCGATCAGCCGCCTCAGCCGGCCAGCTATATTACCGAGGTCTCGGACTTGCTGTACGATACCCGCCGCCGCCTGGCCGTCAACTACGACCATATCCTGACGGACAACATCGGCCGCATTCCCCTGTCATACCTGCGCAACGTGTGCAGCCGCTATCCCAAAGCTATGGCCATCATCGAAAAAGCGGAGAAATACCGGCCCAATACGCCGGCGTACAACCGCCATATGCGGGAGCTGTCGGGCTTTTGCGACGCGCCGGACAACGTCTATCTCAGCGAACGCATCCGCAGCGATTTCAAGCGCGCCATCGAAAAGGCCCTCAAACGCATCCGCTGGGATTACAAGACTGTCGTACCGATCTACTACCCCGCTTACAATCTGCTGAGCCTGATGATCCCTTTGTGTCTGGACAGCGACCTGGCCGCGGATGTGGCGCTGTTGGTGGAAAAAACGGAATCGGGCAATTATCTCGGCCATACCATCCTCTCCCTGCCCATGGCCTATCTTGACGCCCGCCTTCTCTGCCGTCCCAGCTCCGACTGGCTGCAGCCCCAGTTGATTTCTGACAACGAACCGGATTGATAAAAATCGTCTTCCAGCGGAGGACATCTGGCAAGTCATCAAAAAATAACAAATTTTTTGTTGATTTTGCACATTGCCTTATAAAAGTAAATCCGATAAACTGAATGATAATCTGTAAAAGACGAGGACGGAGAGAGTAAGCGCAGTCCCGAACCCCCCAGCGAGCCGGGAACAGTGAGAGCCCGGCGGAAGTAGAGCGCGTCTGAAAATCACTCCTGAGTTGCGCGCCGAAGGTCGCAGTAGGCCGCGCCGGCATTCCGCCGTTATCGGAAAGGCGTATGTTGGTACGTTGGTAACGGGTGGTCAAGCAACCGCATTTTCAGCTGTTGTCCCTTTACGGGACAACAGCTTTTCTTTTTCAAAAGCGCGCGCCCGCCCGCTCCATGCAGAAAAGATTTACCAACCGCCGATCAGGAAAGGGGTTTATCGAAACATGCCAAACATTGTCGAGATCCGCTGGCACGGGCGGGGCGGCCAAGGCGCAAAAACCGCCTGTATGCTGCTGGCGGACGCTGCGTTCACCTCGGGAAAATACGTCCAGGGTTTTCCCGAATACGGACCGGAGCGCATGGGGGCGCCTATCACAGCGTACAACCGCATCAGCGACACGCGCTGCGACGTCCACTCTTTTATCTATGAGCCGGATTATGTGGTGGTGGTGGACGAATCGCTGCTGGAATCGGTGGACGTCACAAAGGGCCTGTCCGCCTCCGGCGCTGTTATCATCAACTCTCCCCGCGCGCCGGAGGCGCTGCGGCCTCTGCTGCGGGGCTACGCGGGCCGCGTCTGTACCATCGACGCCAGGCGCATCTCCGAGGCGGTCCTGGGCAGCTATTTCCCCAATACGCCCATGCTGGCCGCCGCGGTCAAGGTATCCGGCGTCATCGCCCCCCAGGATTTCATGACCAATATGGAGATTGCCTACCGCCACAAATTCGCCGCCAAGCCCCAGGTCATCTGCAAAAACCTGACGTGCTTGCGCCAATCCATGGAGGAGGTGCAGGAAGGATGAAACAGGCAAAGGATATCCATGAGCAGACCGGCTGGCGGGACATGACCCCCGGCTGCGAAATCTACGAAAGCGGTACCTCCCGTCTGACCATCACCGGCGAATGGCGGGTCATCACCCCCAAATGGCTGGAGGACAAGTGCAAGCAGTGCGTCCTGTGCGCGCCTTTCTGCCCGGACTCCTCCATCCCCGTGCGCGACAGCAAACGGCTGAATTTTGACTACGATCACTGCAAGGGCTGCGGCATCTGCGCCAAGGTCTGCCCCTTCGGGGCCATCGAGTGGAAGGAGGAAGGCTGAATATGTCCATCCGCGAACGTCTTTCGGGGAACGAGGCCGTGGCCTACGCCATGCGTCAGATCGACCCGGACGTGATGGGCGCGTTCCCCATCACGCCCTCCACGGAGATCCCCCAGATCTATTCCCGCTATATTGCCGACGGCCTGGTGGGTACGGAATTTATCGCCGTGGAATCCGAACACAGCGCCCTTTCCACCTGCATCGGCGCGGAGGCCGCGGGCGCGCGGGCCGTAACGGCCACGTCCTCGGCGGGCCTGGCGTTCATGTGGGAGCTGCTCCATGTGGCTTCCTCCTCCCGCCTGCCCATCACCCTGGCCTGCGTCTGCCGGGCGCTGACGGGGCCGATCAATATCAACAACGACCACTCCGATTCCATGAACGCCCGCGACGCCGGCTGGATCCAGATCTATGCCGAAAACAACCAGGAGGCTTACGACAATTACCTCCAGGCCATGCCCATTGCGGAGCGGTCCGAGGTGCGCCTGCCTATCATGGTCTGCCAGGACGGCTTTATCACCTCCCACTCGGTGGAAAACATCGAGCTTTTGGAGGACGAAACGGTCAAGGCCTTCGTGGGCTCCTATGAGCCGGAAAACTACCTGCTCAAGCATGATAACCCCCTGGCTGTGGGACCCTACGGCGTGTCGTCTTACTATATGGAAGCAAAAATGGCCCAGGCCCAGGCCATGGTATGCGCAAAGCAGGCGATTTTGGAGACCGGGCAGCGGTTCGGCGACCTGTCCGGCCGGTATTACGGATTATTTGAAGCCTACCGCATGGAGGACGCGGAGACGGCCATCGTGCTCATCGGCTCCTCCGCCGGCACGGCGCGGGTCTGCGTAGACCGGCTGCGCGCCCAGGGCCGCAAGGCGGGCATGGTCAAGGTACGGGTCTACCGCCCCTTCCCCGGCGAAGAGTTAGCGGATGCGCTGAAGGGCGTCAAGGCCGTGGCGGTGATGGACAAGTGCGAGAGCTTTTCTACCCACGGCGGTCCCCTGGGCGCGGAGGTGCGCAGCGCGCTGTACGACGCGTCCGTCCACCCCCTGCTGATCAATTACGTCTACGGTCTCGGCGGGCGCGATTTTGCCGTGACCGATTGTGAAACCGTATTCAACGCCCTGGACGAAGCGGTGGCCGCAGACAGCGCCAAGCCCGTCTACCGCCATTTGGGCCAGAGAGGAGGCGATCTCAGTGGCTTATAATCTGAAACAGGAGCTGAACAAACCGGAGCGCTTCCTCGGCGGGCACCGCCTGTGCGCCGGCTGCGGCTGCGGCATCACCGTCCGTGCGGTGCTGCGGGCGCTGAAGGAAGAGGACAGGGCCGTCATCGCCAACGCCACAGGGTGCCTGGAGGTCTCTTCCTTTATGTACCCCTACACTGCCTGGCAGGACAGCTATATCCACACCGCCTTTGAAAACGCCGCAGCCACTTGCAGCGGCGTAGAAGCGGCGTACAACGCCCTTAAACGCCGGGGCAAGATCGACGATACTTACAAGTTCATCACCTTCGGCGGCGACGGCGGCACTTATGACATCGGCCTGCAATCCCTCTCCGGCGCCATGGAGCGGGGCCATGACATGGTCTACGTCTGCTATGACAACGAGGCGTATATGAACACCGGCATCCAGCGCTCCTCGTCCACGCCCCGCTTTTCCGACTCCACCACCACGCCCGTGGGCGCGGTGCAGCAGGGCAAAAGCCAAAACAAAAAGAACCTGACGGAGATCATGGTAGCCCACGGCATCCCCTATGTCGCCCAGACCACCTTCCTGGGGAACCTACGCGATCTCCATGAAAAATCCCGCAAGGCCATCTATACCCCCGGCGCGGCGTTTTTGAATGTCCTGTCCCCCTGTCCCCGCGGCTGGCGCTACCCCGCCGAGGACATCGCCGCCGTGGTCAAGGCCGCGGTGGACTGCTGCGTCTGGCCCATGTTCGAGGTGGACCACGGCGTATACCATCTCACCTATGAGCCGCGGCGCAAGCTGCCGGTGGAGAAATACCTGCGCCTTCAGGGCCGCTTTGCCCATTGCTTCAAGTCCGGCAATGAGTGGATGATCGAACAGACCCAGCAGTGGGTAGACGCCCAGTGGGAGGCCCTGCTGGAAAAATGCGAATGACCCCAAGAACTATGCCCGCAAACCATACGCGCCGGACGGCTTTTCGTCCGGCGCACTTTACGGCAGGGCGGGCATCGACTTTCAAAGGCAAAAGGAGAAAAACATCCCATGAATGAAAAAGAGATCGCAGAACTGCGCCGGCGGCTCCGACCGGAGAAAAATAATATCACCCGCGTCCGCGGCTGCTATGTCAACGAAAAAAAGGAGATCATTTCCCTGTTCGACCAGTCCATGGCCATGCTGCCCCAGGCGGAGACGGAGGAAGTGCTGGAGCTGCTGCGCAAGACCCTCTCCGGCACAGTGAACAAAAACCTGACCGATATCATTTTCGACACCGCCCAGGTGGCCGGAAGCCCAGAGCATACCCTGCTGATGAAGCTACGGGAAAGCCGGCTCCAGGACGATGACGCCGCAGCGGCGCTGTTTGAAACGATCATCGCCGCGCTGGAGCTGGAGGGGAACTATATGATCGTCCTGACCTGTGACAGCTACGACGTCCCCTACCGCGCCAAGGACGGCTTGCTGCTCCAGGACGCCTCCGAGGAAGTGTACGATTACCTGCTTTGCAGCATCTGCCCGGTGCGTCTGGGCAAAAATGCCCTGAGCTATTACGTCCGGGAAAATGCCTTTCGCAATTTAGCCGCGGACTGGATCGTCGCTCCGCCGGAAGCGGGCTTCCTGTTCCCCGCTTTCGACGACCGCAGCACAAACCTCTACAGCGCCCTCTACTACGCCCGCGACCCCAAAGAAAATCACCCGGAGTTGGTCCAGGCACTGTTCCGTCAGGAGATCATCATGCCGCCGGCAGAGCAGAAGCAGACCTTTCAGGCGCTGCTCAGCGAAACGCTGGAGGAGGATTGCAACCTGGAGGTCGTCCAAACCGTGCGCAGCCAGCTGTGCGAAATGATCGCCGCCCATAAGGAGAGCAAGGTGCCCGAACCGCTGACGGTATCAAAATCCGCAGTCACGCGTATCTTGGACCACTGCGGCATTCAGGAGGAGCGTGCGGAGGCGTTTTCCGCCCGGTACGACGAGCAGTTCGGCGCGGAAACGTGTCTCAGTCCCCGCAATATCGTAAACACCCGTCAGATCGAAGTCAAGACGCCGGACGTAACGATCCGCGTCAGCGGCGAACGCAGCGACCTGGTGGAGACCCGCATCATCGACGGCAAGCGGTATATCCTGATCTGCGTCGAGGACGACGTGGCCGTAGACGGCGTGAGCATCCATATCTCCTGAATGCTTCCCTGGTCCGGGAGCTGGAGCAGCGCAAAGCGGACCGGTCCCCCGCCCTGTCCGGGCACATTTGTGAACAGTCTGTAACATTTCCAGAAAGCATCTTGACAAAAATCCGAATTCGTAATACATTGGTCTCAGAAATTACGAATTCGGATTTTGTTATTTTACCATTTTTTGACGGAGGTGAACAGACGATGCACGACCGCAGCCGCGAACAGATCCGCCAGCTCATGATCTGCCTGAACCGGATCGACGGCATCTACTACCGTCTGGCCAAAGAGAGCGGGATCAAGGACAACACCCTGTCCCTCTACTACGCCCTGAGCGACGGGAAGCCCCATTCCCAAAAGGAGATCTGCGAAGAATGGCTGATCCCGCGGACGACGATCAACACCGTCGTCCGCGAGTGTGTGGAACGGGGCTATGTGCAGTTTGCAAAGGCGGACCGGGGAAAAGAAAAATACCTGCTGCTGACCCCCGCGGGGCAAGCGCAGGTGGACCTTTTGATGGAGGAGCTGTTCGCCTTGGAGCGCGCCGCCTTTGACAGCACCGTGCAAGCGTATGGCGACGGATTCGTGTCCGCATTCCGCCATTTTACCGACGAATTGGAAAGAGGAGCATTCGATCATGGAACCTAAGCAAAAAAACGTCGTATACCGCGGCTTTCAGCCAAAGGACATGGCGTCCCTGGCCCATATCATCGTAGACACCTGGCAGTTTTGCCAGTACTTCAAGACCGCCGCCGCAGCCCAGCACTACGGTTGTCTCTATTTGGCGGACTGCCTGCTCCACGCCACCTTTACTCAGGTCGCGGAGGTAGACGGAAAGGCCGCCGGGATCATCATCGGCGCGGACTACCGGAAAAAGCGCACCAGCATTCGGTATCTCCTCAGCCGGACGTTCCACTTTTTGTGTCTGATCCCGTCCATCATGAGCCTGCCCAAGTATCCGCCGGACAATTACAACGAGATCTCCCACGAGATGGACGAGATCTGCCCGGAAAAGGGCGATACGGAGATCACGCTGTTCATCCTGCATCCCGACTGCCGGGGCCTGGGCGTTGGCTCCACGCTGTTCCATGCGCTGACGGAGAATTTCAAGGCCACCCACGTCCCGCGTTGCTATGTGCATACGGATACGGTGTGCACATACCGGTTCTATGAGCGCCACGGTATGAATCTCCTGCAGGAACGGAAAACGAATATCGCCTATGCAGGGCAAAAAAATGTCACCATGTTCCTCTACGGAGCAGAGTATTGACCAGCGCAGACCGTCCACGGCCCCCTGCATCCCCTATAAACGCAAAAACTGCGCCTTACCGTTTTGGTAAAGCGCAGTTTTCTTATTTTCCCAAATGCAGTCACCGGCGACCCCGGAACCCGCCGCCGCGGGAACCCCCTCGGGAACCGCCGCTGCGTCCGCCGAAGCCACCGCCGCGAGAACCGCCGCGGCTCCCGCCGAAGCTGC
>CANSLL010000033.1 GCA_947647695.1 uncultured Clostridia bacterium
TGGCGGGCCGGAACAAGGAAGAGATCCCCTTAGACGAGATCTTCTCCGACACCGGCCTGGACAAACTGAACGGCGATTTCCGGCAGCACGAAGAGCCCTTGACCGTCCATATGGCTGCGAATTTAGGCGATGATCCATTCTATGCGGAATTCTATTGCGCAATCGATCTGATTACCGACCTGGCTGCGCTTTTATTGGAGTGCAAGGTAAACGGAAGCGTCAATTTGCAGGAACTGTCCGGCTCGCCCCAAACGCCCGCACGAGATGTGCGGATCACCGCCACGGCGGAGGAGCACGAACAGATGGACCGGGCGTTGAAGAATTTTACATCCGCCCCGCTCTCCTATGATCTGAGCGAACTATGCCCGGAAGAGGACATGCTGGAAATGGCAGCGCTTTGCGAAGCCCTGCGGGTGGAGTTGTACGGCCCCGGCGCATGACACTATTGCAGGCTGGGCCGTTTTCCGAAAACGGTCAGGACGCATCAAACGCCCCGTACGCAGATTGAGTGCGTACCGGGGCGTTTGTCTGCTTTACAGCTTTATTTGTTCCTTCCATGCCGCGTAATGCTCCCGCAGCGTACCGGCCATGGGGTCCTCCACAGCGTCCGCCGCGGCGATGCACTTTTGATACAGGTTGCCATACATCATCCCGCCGCCGGCACGCGCCTTGATATAAGGACGCGCCCAGGCCCACAGCGCCTGTCTATGGGCTGCGCTGCCGCAGATCATGTCCATGCACAGCTCCAGGAAATCACCGAAAAACCGGATGTGTTCGATTTGCGATAAATCCGCGCTGCGGCGCATCTGCTCAAAATGCCCGTAACCTTCCTCCCAGCGGGCAAATTTGACGTCGTACGCAATCAAGTTCCGCCAGGCGGTCAGACGGTCCCGGTTGCTGCCTCCGGCGCATCGGAGTTCTACGAGCGCCTGCAAGGATTGGAGGTTTTCCCGCTCCCGGCCGCAGTTCCGGTTGCAGCGGACAAGCGTCTCGTACTCCCGCTCCGTCCATTCGGCAACGGTTCCCTTCCACACATCTATTAGACGCGCCTGGGCTTCCGGGTCGTCCATGTCCCCCGCAATGGCGATACAGTTGTCAAAGGAATCCATTTCCAGGGACGGCGCGCAAATCTGCTCCGGGTCATAGCCGCAGGCGCAGTCGAAATTCGCCTCCTTCGCCCGCCGAAAGAGCGGGTCGTACCGGCCGTCCGTATTGTAGGAGCGCAGAAGAATCGTCAGGATTTCCAGCGCTGAGCCGATGCCCTGAAAGCTGTTTTGCTCCCGATCCTTCACTTCCTCCTCAAACAGACAACGCGCCAGTTCCTCGCTGCCCGTGTGCCGCAGCAGCAGGTAATACGCAAGACGCAGGCGGGGCGCGTAGTTTTGATCGTAGGTGCCATGGACCGGGTCTTTTTTCGGGCAATAGCGCACGGCGCTGCCGTCCCCGGCGCTGACCTGCCGGAACAGCGGCTCCTGCCGCGCTATCAATTCTTCTATGATCTCTCTATACATGTTTTTAGCCCTCTTTCTTTTATACAAGCGCGCTTTTCCCTTGTTCAAACCTTCTGAACAGCAGGGAAAGAAGTACGGGATGAATCCTTGCATTCCATCCATAAACATGATACACTACCTTTGTTTCGTTTCCAAAACGAGAGGAGCTGTATTTATGACCATGCTGGAAGCGCTGCACGCCGCCTTTGAAACAGCAACGGCAGACATCCTTTTCCTGCCGCCGGACCCTGCCGCAGCAGAGCGCATCCGCCAGCAGTACCAGGTCCGGGAAGACTCCCTGCTGGGCACGATCCTCACCCAGTCCGGCGGTATTGTTTTCGACCGCTGGCTGCGTCTGTACGGCGCAGGTTCCCTAAATTTTGCCGCCCGCAACGAGCAGCTTGCGCCCTTTCATGCCCTCGTGGTCGCGGAGGACGTGTGCGGAGGCTTGTTTTCTTTGACGGAGGAAGGAACGCTGTCTTATTTTTCCCCAGACACCCTTACCTGGGAGGATTTCCCGGTCACATACCCGCAGTTCGTGCAATGGTGCGCCGACCGGGACCGCACGGCGCTGTTCTATGAAACGTTCCGCTCCCCGGAATGGGTCAAGGACGTGGCGGAGCTCACCCTGGATCAGGGCCTCAGCATCATGCCGCCCCTTTGGAGCAAGGAATCCGCCCAGGGCTTTTCCGTTCGGGCCGTTCCGATCAAAGAGATTTTTGATCTGGAACTGGAGCTTTCCAAAACGTTATCCTCGTAAAGCATTTTAAGCTATTTTAAGTCGAAATCATCTTAAATTATCACCAATTCTCATCAATGGAGGTCAAACCAACTATGTACAGTTTCCGCAACGATTACAGCGAAGGCGCCCATCCCGCCGTGATGCAGGCGCTCCAGGAGACAAATCTTGTCCAGACGCCCGGCTATGGCACAGACCACTACTGCGAAGAAGCCCGCGCGCTCATTCGTGAAAAATGCGCCGCGCTCACGGCGGACGTCCATTTCCTCGTGGGCGGCACCCAGGTGAATCTGGTGGCCTGCGCCGCGTTTTTGCGGCCTTTTGAGGCCGTTGTCTCCCCGTGCACCGGCCATCCCCTGGTACACGAGACCGGCGCGCTGGAAGCCACGGGCCACATGGTCCTCTCCGTCCCGTCGGAGGACGGCAAGCTGACGCCGGAACAGATCCGCACCGTCTGCGCCGCCCATTCCGGCGAACATATGGTACGCCCCCGCATGGTATACATCTCCGATTCCACCGAGGTGGGCACCGCGTACACCAAAGAGGAGCTGTCCGCGCTGCATCAGGTGTGTAAAGCCCTTGACCTTTATCTCTACCTCGACGGCGCGCGCCTCGGCTGCGGCATGACCTGCGCCGCCGCGCCCCTCACCTGGTCCGACCTCGCTGAAACGCTGGACGCCTTCACCATCGGCGGCACCAAAAACGGCGTGTTGTTCGGCGAAGCCCTGGTCATCACCAACGACGCGCTGAAGGCGGATTTCCGTTCCCATATGAAGCAGCGGGGAGCCATGCTGGCCAAAGGACGCCTTTTGGGCATCCAGTTCCGCGCCATCTTGGAAAACGATCTTTATCTGGAAACCGCCCGCCACGCCAACACCCTTGCCCAAAAGCTACAGGCGGGGATCGAGGCTCTGGGCTATCCCCTGTTCATCCAGACGCCCACGAACCAGATCTTCCCTATTTTCTCCAACCGTCTGCTTACAGCGCTTTCCAAAACTTATGAATACGAAGCGCAGCAGGCCATGGACGAAGACCATACTTGCATCCGCCTCGTCACCTCCTGGGCTACGCCGGAGGAAGCTGTGGACACGTTCCTGCAAGACTTAAAAGCCTTGAAAGAACAGGCGCTCTGAGCCGTTCAGCACGTTTTCTGGAACGCAAGCCGCTCCGCCCCGTCCGCAAGGGTGATCCAGCCGCAGTACCGGTAGCCGCACTTTTTCAACAGCGCCTGCATGGCCTGGTTATCCCGGTGGGTGTCGATGCGGATGTTGCCGCAGCGCGCCAGGCACCAGTCCAGACAGAATGCTCCCGCACCGCTGCCGCGCTTTGCCACACAGATGCGATGCACGGTACCATAGGGCGCATCGTTCAGCCATGCTCCGTCGTGGATGACCCGGTAGGTCGGCTCCCCATCCTCGATCAGGGAAAACACCGCGGCAACTGTACCCCCGTCGATACAGACATAGCTGCACCCTTTCGCGATCTCTTCCTCGATCAGCTCCCGTTCCGGGTAGCCGTTGACCCATTGATTCGGGTTGCCGTGGCTGTGCATGTACGCCCGCGCCGCGGCGTAGCAGTCCATGACCGCGTCCAGGTCCCCCGGCTGCGTCTTTCTGATCTCCATATGCTCCCGCTCCTTTGCAAACAACGATCATACCGCGTTATTATACTGCCTGACCGCCCCGTGGGCAAGCAATATTTTCACAGAACACCGCCAGGAGGCGTATTTTATGAAAAAGATCCGTATCTTGCTGGACTACGGCACCTACCCTTTTTGGCTCTGCAATGAAGACGGGATCCATGAGACCCACACTCTTCCCCCGGAATTGGCGGGTCATCGGGAGCTGAACGATCTGCTGGACTATGTGGATACGACTTATCACCGTTTTTTTATCAACAACGCCTACGAGTTCACCTTCATCGGTCCATGCTCCCCCCAGGAAGCGGATCGGTTCCGCAGCAGCTATCAAAAGGCTTACGAGATCATCCGGCGCATTGCCGGCAGCCGGTATGAGGTAACGCTGGAAATCGAAGAGACCGAGTGGCGCTTCCCCGGGTGGCCAAACCCGGATTGCTGGACCAACCGCAGCGGCAAGCGGACGTTCTCCAAAGCCCATTGACGGCGGGCAAAAACAAAGGATACCGCCGCAAAGATCAAAACCCGATCAAACCAGGGAAAAGCTCCATGCCAAACCGGCGGGCGTTTCCCTGGTTCTTTTTTACAAAAATAAAAATGCCCCTTGACATTGGAACATTTATTCTATATAGTAAATACAACAGTTGGAACATTTGTTTTTTCGGAGGGGTTATGGAACTTCTGGATAAACTGCGCATCCTGTCGGATGCGGCAAAATACGATGCCGCCTGTACTTCCAGCGGCGTGAAGCGGGGCTATCAAAAGGGGCGCGTGGGCAGCACGGCGTCCACCATCAACGGCTGCTGCCACAGCTTTTCCGCCGACGGGCGCTGCATTACTCTGCTCAAGGTGCTGATGACCAACTATTGTATCTACGACTGCAAATACTGCGTCAACCGCCGCAGCAACGACGTACAGCGCACCGCTTTCACGCCGCGGGAGCTGGCAGAGCTGACCATCGGCTTTTTTCGCCGCAATTATATTGAGGGACTGTTCCTCTCCTCCGGCGTTTTGAAAAACCCGGACTACACCACCGAGCGCATGATCGAAACGCTGTCATTGCTGCGCAACGAATACTGTTTCAACGGCTACATCCACGCCAAGGCCATTCCAGGCGCGGCCCCAGAACTCGTCACCCGCCTCGGCCTGCTGGCAGACCGGCTGAGCGTCAATATCGAGCTGCCCTCGGAGCAAAGCCTGACTACCCTTTGCCCGGAAAAAAACAAGGCGGACATCCTCCGGCCCATGGGCCTCATCACCAATACCTTGCGGGAAAATCGCCACGATCTGATCCGCTACCGCCATACGCCGAAATTTGCCCCCGCGGGACAGAGCACCCAGATGATCATCGGCGCAACGCCGGACAACGACCGCCACATCTTGAATCTAAGCCAAAGCCTTTACCGCCGTTACCGGCTCAAACGGGTGTTTTACTCCGCTTACGTCCCCGTGGTGGAGCACGCCCTTCTCCCGGCCAGGGATGTCCAGCCGCCGCTGCTGCGGGAGCACCGGCTTTACCAGGCGGACTGGCTGCTGCGCTTTTACGGCTTTACCGCCGGGGAGCTGCTGGACGACAGCCACCCCAATTTTGACCCCCGGCTCGATCCAAAATGCAGTTGGGCCGTCAATCACCTGGAGCAATTTCCCGTGGAGGTCTCCACGGCGGACTACGAAACGCTGCTGCGGGTGCCTGGCATCGGCGTTGTCAGCGCCCAGCGCATCGTCAAAGTACGGCGGGAGTGTCCGCTGAATTACGATATTTTGAAAAAGCTGCGCGTCGTTCTGAAACGCGCGCAATACTTCATTACCTGCGGCGGCAAGGCCGCAGAGGGGCTGCGGTTCAGCGACGACAGCATGAAGCGGGCCCTCATGGCCCTGGAAGCAAAGGAGCTGCCGGAGCCGGAGGTCCGCCAGCTGAGTTTGTTCGACGCCGTCTGAAGGGAGCGGAGCATGATCTGGAGCGATTGTATTTATGAATACGACGGCTCATATTACGGCCTGCTGTGCTGCGTTTTTGACAGCTATACCCGCAAGGAGACGCCCGTTTCCATCGTGGCAGGCGAGCTGCCGCAGACCACCCTCTATCCGCTGCATACCGTGGAAACGGAGGCGGCCCATGCCCGGCGCATCCTGAAAAGCCTGAACGAACGGTCAAAGCTGGCCGCGGAGCTGGCCCGCCGGGCTTATTTGACCTGTCTTGCAGACCGGGAGGTATCCATCTACCGCATGATCCGCAAGCTCTACGAAGAAGGGCCCGCCTTTTTGAAGAATCCCGCAGACCCTGCCGTTTATCCTCTGCATGTGGCCATTCGCCAGCTGTTCGGGGAGCTGGAAAAGCTGCGCGGCTTTATTCGCTTTTCCCTCTTTGACGGCGTCTACGCCGCGGAAATCGAACCGAAAAACCGCGTCCTGCCCGCTCTGCGCGGCCACTTTTGCAATCGCTTTGCCGACCAGGCGTTTCTGATCTACGACCGTACCCACAAGGAAGGGCTGTTCTACGCCCACGGAAACTGGCGCATCATTCCGTTGGACTCCTTTGAAATGGCCCGGCCGGATCAGGCGGAAGCCGCGTACCGCAGGCTTTGGAAAACCTTTTACGATACGATTTCCATCAAGGAGCGAGAAAATCCCCGCTGCCAGCGCACCCATATGCCCCTGCGTTACCGGACCGTCATGACGGAATTTCAGGACGAGGGCTACTTTCTCCCCCGTGAGGACGCGCCTGGGACGCTCTGCTCCGTGCCTTCGTGTCCTGTGCTCCCGGAAAACGGGCGGAAATAAGCGGCGCGGGAGCACGGCATTTCTGCATGCTCCCGCGCCGCATCCCCGGTTCACTCCTCCGTACCGACCAGGGCGCGCAGCTGGCGCAGGGCGCGTTTTTCCAGGCGGGAAACCTGCACCTGAGAGATTTTGACCACCTCAGCGCATTCCTGCTGGGTAAAGGCGCGAAAGTACCGCAAGGCGATGATGGTGCGTTCCTTTTCCGGCAGGGATTCAATGGCCTGGCGCAGCTCCAGCGTCTGCAAAAGCGCCTCCTCCGGCTCCTCTGCGCCCAGCATACTCTCCAGCGTCAACCCTTCGCTGTTCTCCTGCTGCAAAGACTCCGGCGCAGCGGCGGCAAGCTCTGCCGCGGCGATTTCTTCCGCTGTCAGGCCTGTGTCCTCTGCCAGCTCGGACAGCGCCGGCTCCCGGCCCAGCTCATGGCGCAGGCGTTCCCGTGCGGAAGACACCAGAAGCGCCTGCTGGCGCAGGGTCCGTCCGACCTTAATCGCACCGTCGTCCCGCAGAAAACGGCGAATTTCACCGCTGATCTTCGGCACGGCATATGTAGAAAACTGAGTGCCGAAGCTGTCGTCAAAGCCCCGGACCGCCTTGATGAAACCAAGACAGCCCAGCTGGTACAGGTCGTCCAGCTCCACGCCCCGGTTGCAGTAACGGCGCACAATGCTCCAGATCAGGCCGCCGTTTTCCTCGATCAGCCGGGCGCAGGCTTCGTTGTCCCCCGCGCGCGCCTTGTGGATCAACGCGCGTGTCTCCTCCGTCATCGCAGCTCGCCGCCCCGCACGGCGATCCTGCGTTTCATGGTCACCGTCGTCCCCTTTCCCACCTGGGAACGGACGCGCAAGGCGTCCATAAAGCTCTCCATGATGGTAAAGCCCATACCGCTGCGCTCTTCTCCCCCGGTCGTAAACAGCGGCTGGCGGGCCTGTTCCACATCGGCAATACCGGTGCCCCAATCCCGGACAACGATCTCCAGCAGATTGTCCTCGTACAGCCGCGCTCTGATGCGGATCCGGCCGATGGCATTGGGATACGCGTGCACAATGGCGTTGGTCACCGCCTCGCTGACGGCGGTCTTCACGTCCCCGATCTCCTCCAGCGTCGGGTCCAGCTGGGCGGCAAAAGCCGCCACGGCCACGCGGGCAAAACCCTCGTTGCTGCTTTTACTCAAGAAATCCAGCTGCATCATATTGTTCAGGTTCATGATTTTTTCTCCCCCTCTTCTATGGTCACAATGCGGTCGATCCCCGCCGTCCGCAGCACCCGCAGCGCCTGGGCCGGCACATGGGTCAGGCGCAGGCTGCCGCCGAGATTCTGCATCCGCTTATAAAGCCGCAGCACCACGGCGATGCCGGAGGAATCCATAAAGGTCAGCTGGGACAGCTCCAGCTCTGTGCGCAGCGGCAGCGCCGCGTCCAGATTCCGGTCGATCTCGGCCATGGCGTCTTTGGCCGCGTGGTGGTCCAGCTCGCCGGAAAGGTACAGCGTGAGGCTGCGCTCCGTGCGTTTGGCGATCATTTTCATCTTGCTTGCTCTCCTTCCGGTCCCGGGCCTGTCCCACAATACAAGCCGCGTATTTGGGCAAAAAAATGAGGATGCTGCCACAGGCAGTATCCTCATTTTAGCGCGTTATGCAGTTACTTTTCTGTCGAACCAAAACCTCCGGCGGGCGTTTCCGATAAAATTTCTTCCCCCGGCGTATCCCGGTTCCTCTCAGCGCTTCATCTGCGCCATGGACTCCTTCAGCTTGGCGATCAGCGCGCGGTACTTCTCCGCCTGCTGGCGCTGGTCTTCCACGATGTTGGCCGGCGCTTTGGAGACAAAGCCCTCGTTGGACAGCTTCGCCTCGATCCGGGCAAGGCCCTGCTCCGCCTTCTCCATCTCCTTGGCAAGACGGGCCAGCTCCGCTTCCACGTCCACTAAGTCTGCCAGGGGCAGATACAGCGCGGCGTTCGCCGTGGCCAGGGTGACCATACCGTCTGTTTCCGCAGGTGCAGCGCCGGTCACGGTCAGCTCAGAAACGGAAGCCAGGCGTTTGATAAAGTGGGCGCCCTGGGTATAGATCTCCGGCGTTTCCGTTACCAGGATCATGGCGGCCTTGCGGGAGGGCGGCACGTTCATCTCGCTGCGGCGGCTGCGCACGGCGTTGATCGCCGCCATCACCGCCTCCATGGCATTTTCTTCCGCAGCAAAGTCAAAGGCCTCGTTGACCGCAGGCCACGCCGAGGTCATCAGGAAGTCGCCCGTATGGGGCAGGGCCTGCCAGATCTCCTCCGTAATAAAGGGCATGAACGGGTGCAGCATGGCCAACACCTGCTCCCAGACGTAGCAGAGGACTTTTTGGGCGTTGCGCCGGCTCTTTTCATCGTCCCCGTTCAGACGGGTCTTGGTCAGCTCGATATACCAATCGCAGTAGGTATCCCAGATGAAATCGTACACATTGGCGGAGGCGACGCCCAACTCGTAGCTGTCCAAATTAACGGTCACGTCACGGATCAGCTTGTTCAGGCGGCTGAGCACCCACTTGTCCTCCAGCTCCAGTTCCTCCACCGGCGGCAGCTCGCAGGTCTCGATCTCCAGATTCATCATCAGGAAGCGGGACGCGTTCCAGATCTTATTGGCAAAGTTGCGCATGGCCTCGCACTTTTCCACATAGAAGCGCATATCATTGCCAGGGCTGTTTCCGGTGACCAGATTAAAGCGCAGGGCGTCCGCGCCGTACTGCTCGGCCATCTCCAGCGGGTCGATGCCGTTGCCCAGGGATTTGCTCATTTTACGGCCCTTGTCGTCCCGCACCAGGCCGTGGATCAGCACGGTATCAAAGGGATATTTCTTCATATGCTCGCAGCCGGAGAAGATCATGCGGGCCACCCAGAAGAAAATGATATCGTAGCCCGTGACCAACACGGAGGTCGGATAGTAATAATCAAGCTCCGGCGTCTTTTCCGGCCAGCCCAAGGTGCTGAAGGGCCAAAGGGCGGAGGAAAACCAGGTGTCCAGCACGTCCTCGTCCCGCGTCAGCTCGGTGCAGCCGCACTTTTCGCATTTTGCCGGGTCCTCCCGGCCGACGTTGATATGGCCACATTCGGCGCAGTACCATGCGGGGATCTGGTGGCCCCACCACAGCTGGCGGGAGATGCACCAGTCGTGGACATTCTCCATCCAGTTGGTGTAGGTCTTGGAGAAGCGGTCGGGCACAAAGCGGACTTCGCCGTCGTTGACCACGCGCAGCGCCTCCTTGGCCAGCGGCTCCATGCGCACAAACCACTGGGCGGAGATCAGCGGCTCCACGTCGTTGTGGCAGCGGTAGCAGGCGCCCACGTTGTGGCTGTAATCCTCGATCTTCTCGATCAGGCCCGCGGCCTGGAGGTCCTCAACGACTTTTTTGCGGCAGGCATAGCGGTCCATGCCCTCGTAGGGGCCGCCGTTGGCGTTGATGACGCCGTTGTCGTCGATGACGCGGATGGTCTCCAAATTGTGGCGCAGTCCCACCTCGAAGTCGTTGGGGTCGTGGGCCGGCGTCATCTTCACGCAGCCGGTGCCGAAGCCCATTTCAACGTACTCATCCGCCACAATGGGGATCTCCCGGTTCATAATGGGCAGGATGCAGCTTTTGCCCACCAGGTCCCGGTACCGTTCGTCGTTGGGGTTGACGGCCACGCCCGTATCGCCCATCATCGTCTCGGGACGGGTAGTCGCCACCACCAGGTACCGGTCGCTGTCCTTGATGGGATAGCGCAGGTGCCACAGGTGGCCCGGCTTTTCGACGTATTCCACCTCCGCGTCGGACAGCGCCGTGACGCAGTGGGGGCACCAGTTGATGATGCGGCTGCCTTTGTAGATCAGGTCCTTTTCATAGAGGCTGACGAACACCTCCCGCACAGCCTTGGAACAGCCCTCGTCCATGGTAAAGCGGGCGCGGTCCCAATCGCAGGACACGCCTATTTTCTTCTGCTGGGAAACAATCCGGTCGCCGTACTTCTGCTTCCACTGCCACACACGCTCCAGGAATTTTTCGCGTCCGAGGTCGTAGCGGGTCTTCCCCTCGTTTTCCCGCAGGTCCTCCTCCACTTTGATCTGAGTCGCGATCCCGGCGTGGTCGCAGCCGGGGACCCACAGGGCGTTGAAGCCCTGCATCCGCTTGTAGCGGATCAGGATGTCCTGCAAGGTGCAGTCCAGGGCGTGGCCCATGTGCAGCTGGCCCGTCACATTGGGCGGCGGCATGACAATGGTGAAGGGCTTCTTTGCCGCGTCCGGCTCGGAATGGAAGCAGCCGCCGTCCATCCACATCTGGTAAACCCTGCTTTCCACCGCCTGGGGCTCGTAAATTTTAGACAGTTCTTTTTTCATGTTGGTTCTTCTCCTGTATGATAAAATTTTAACTTTCTTTGTTTCGCTTCTTAAAAATCATAAACAACCAGCGGCGCTTCAAACCGCTCTTCCAGCAGCGCGCGCAGCGCCGCCGTTTCATCCGCGGACAAATCGTCCTTTGCAATGATATAGCCGATGCGGCCTGTCAGCAGCAGCACAAAGGTGCGGCGGGACTCGTACACCCCCTGGAACACATGATAGGGATGGACACAATGCTCCAGCGCATCGTCGATGGTGACGCCGTCGTCTCCAAAGGTATACCGGACGCTGTCCACCTGCCTGACCATCAGCCGGGCACTGAAAAAGCCCAGGTATTGATAATAGAATACGCAGCGCACCAGGAAAAACACACCGGCCAGCAGTCCTACGAGCGCAGCGGGAACGTAGCCGCCCACCGGAAGCAGTAAAAGGCCTGCCGCCGTACCGAGGACGCCGAACACGCCGTAAAAAATGCGCTGGGCCAGCACCCGCTTGCGGCGCACGGCGTAAGCAACCACCCTGTGGAAGTCCTGCATCAACGCCTTGTTTTTGCGGTAATCTGTGGTAATGGTCATAAATTTTTTACTCCTGATTTCTATCTCTTTCCGCTCTTTGACTTTATTTGAATTCCCGGATCATTTTTCCCGTTTTTTCCTCCAAAAACGCTTTGAGCACAGCACTGCCGGCGCCTTCACGGAACCGCTCCGGGAGGACCAGCGCAAAGCGCCGGGAAGTAAACAGCAAATAGGTATTCCGGCAATAGCAAACAGCATAAAAAGCCTGATAGCCGTAGTGTGTTGTCACTGCTCCTGTTTGATCCGTCACGCCGTCTGTATGGATCGTAACTGTCATATGCGCATGGGAATCCGCCATCCTATGCCTGCTAATCCAAAGAACGAGCGCGTCAAACCAAATCGCACCGCACCACATCAGCAAAGAGATCGATGCCGGAATCATCGCATCCAGCGGACCGCTTCCCTCTGTCACCACGACCCCAACCACGGCTAACGCCATAAGCGTTCCCATGCCTGCACAGAACAGCCGAATCAAAACTTGCAGACACCTGGCGGCAGGATTCATACAATAGTATGTATGCAAAAATACGTTCCAATCGCTCTTCTCAAAACCGTTGGGCAGATCAAACCGGGCCTCCATTTCTGCATCCCTTTCTCTTTTCTTCCCGCAGCAACAAAAAACGCCCTGGGCCAAAAGGCCCAGGGCGAACAGCAACTGTCCGCGGTACCACCTGGATTCAGGACTGCTCCCGCACTCGTTTCCTCTGTAACGTGAGGAACACGCCGAAGCCTATGACCACCGCCGTCAACTCCGAAGCTCCAGGGCGACTTCTTCAGCGCCGCGCACGGATTCTCACCTTCCATCCGTTCTCTTTGCCGCGGACCTACTGCGTACTGCTCCCCATCATCGCTTTTTTCCAATGAAAAAAGTATAATATGGACCGCCCCGTTTGTCAAGGGATTTGACCGGATTGCGCTTCCTTTCAGGCAAAACCGCACGGGAAGGCATCAGCGAGCGTACAAAAAGACTTCTCTACGAAGCATCGGTTGCGCAGCCGGCAGGCAACGGCTACAATAACCCCAGAAAGGAGGCGCTACCGTTGGATGCAAAAAAATTCGGCAGCTTTATCGCTGTGCTGCGCAGGGAGAAAGGGATGACCCAAGCAGACCTCGGCGCAATCCTGCAAGTAACGGACAAAGCGGTAAGCCGGTGGGAACGGGGTCTGGGTTTTCCAGACATCAACACCATCGAACCGCTGGCAAACGCCCTGGAGGTGAGCGTCATGGAATTGATGCGATCGGAAAAAATACAGGAACCGGAAACAGCCCGGGAAGCGTCGGAAGCCATTGTCAATACGTTCGCGCTGGTCAGGCAGCATCGGTGCCGGGAACGGCGGGTGCTGCTGCGGATCTTCTTTCTCGCCCTCGCAGCGCTGGGCGCCGTTCTTTTGCTTGACAGCCTTCCCCTTTGGGCGCAAGGAATGTATCTCGCCTTTGTCTTTCTCCCGCTGCTCTGTTTCTTCTCCGGCGGGGCAATGCTGTTTTACAGTTTAATGCGCCGCCGGAACCGGCAGCCGTGTGGTCAATCCGTCCTTGCCGGATGTCTCCTGCTGCTCTTCCCCATTGGTATGGCGTTGTTTTTTGTAATCGCCGGCGCGGCGGGACTCGGACCGGTACCAAGTTGAAGCGCCGGTAAAACGCAACAGCCGCCCAGGACATGCTGTTCGGGGCGGCTGTTGCATTCTATCACAGATGCTTTTCGATCATCTTTACAAACGCATCCTTCGGCATCGCGCCGACGAGACGGTCTACTTCCTTGCCGTTTTCAAACAGCAGCACCGTGGGAAGGCCCATGACGTTGAACTCCCCCGCAATCGCGCCGTTGCTGTCCGTATCCACCTTGCCGACGCTGAGCTTCCCGGCATACTCCTCCGCTAACTGCTCGATTACCGGCGACAGGGCGTGGCAATAACCGCACCAGTTTGCCCAGAAATCCACCATAACCAGTCTGTTTTCCCCCAGGAAATTCGCAAACTCCGCGCCCTGTACCTGTTTTACATTTGCACTTGCCATGTTCTGATCTCCTCTCATTTTTCGTGATAAAAATTTTTTCTTCTTTTTCAGCCGTCTTTTCTCTGATCCAGCCACGCCACCGCGGACAGCGCCGCCACTTGCCCTTCTCCCACCGCTTTGGCGATCTGATAGGGCTTGCCGGTACAATCGCCGGCGGCATAAACGCCGGGCAGGTTCGTTTCCATGGCGCGGTTGACAGCGATATGGCCCTCCTCCAGGGCCAATCCCGGCAGCAGGTCCACCGGCGCCACTGAGGGACGCAGCAGGAATACGCCGTCGCATTGGATGGTCTCGCCGTCCACCAGAACGCGCTGCACCGTCTCCTCGCCGCAGACCTCCAGGGTGCGCATCCGCAAAAACGGGATCGTGTCCGCCAGCGCGCCCTTCCCGTCCCGGCGGGACAAGTAGACCACGATGCAGCCGATCTCCCGCAGGTAATTCGCCTCCCGCTCCGCCGCAGCCGTTTCGCCGTACACGACGACATGCTTTTCCCGGAAAAACATCCCGTCGCAGGTGGCGCAGTAACTGACGCCGCGGCCCAGGAACTTCTCTTCTCCCGCAAACCGCTCGCTGCGCACCACGCCGCCCGCCAGGATCAGCGCCCGGGCCTCGATCATCTCATCCTCAGCACCCAGGTACCACTGGCCGTTCCCATAGACCGCTGAGAGCAGCCGCTTTTCCACAAAGCCCGCCCCTAACTTCTCTGCCTGGGCGTGCATCGCTTCCAATAGCGCACTGCCGGAGATATCCGGCACGCCTGGGTAATTCGGAACCAATTTGGAGCGGTACAGGCCGTTCTCCGTCATGGCGTTGGAAATCACCGCCACCGTCTTGCTGCGTACCCGCGCACTGACCGCCGCGGCCAATCCCGCCGGTCCGCCGCCCAAAACAGCGATATCATACATCTGCCCCGCCTCCCTACATATTTTTCTTCCTTGATAGTATACCCAATTTCCCCTTTTCTTTCTGTTGCATTTGCACCATATTTTCCCAATATCTTTTCGTCAACTGATGCGCAGGATCTCCTTTTTCAGCTTGGAAATGATCTTTTTTTCCAAACGTGAAATATAGGATTGGGAAATGCCCAGACGGTCGGCGCATTCCTTTTGGGTCTGCTCCTTTTTCCCGTACAGGCCGAAGCGCATGGAAATGATCTCCTTTTCCCGGCTGGTGAGCTTTTCGATTGCCTGATTGAGCAGCTTGCGGTCCACGTCCTCCTCAATGGGACGCATGACCACGTCGCTTTCCGTTCCTAAAATATCTGAAAGCAGCAGCTCGTTGCCGTCCCAGTCCGTGTTGAGGGGTTCATCAAAGGAGACCTCTGCCTTCTGATTGGCGTTTTT
>CANSLL010000034.1 GCA_947647695.1 uncultured Clostridia bacterium
GATCTTGTTGCTGAGAACGGTCTGAAATTTGAGGCATTGGAAGCTGGAGCCGGTGCAATGCAGGTTAAGGCTGTCAATTTCTCTACAACTGTAGCGGCTACTGGAAAGACTACTGTGCAGGCTAACGGTGTCCAGGGCGGCCCTGGCGAGGATGCTTACCAGACCATCGACATCACCAGCCTGAAGATTTACGAGGGTTCCGGCGCTACTCCCGCCAATGACGGCACCAACAAGCTGGACCGCGCCACCTTCACCGTCAACGGCAAGACATTTGCTGTGGTGGACCGTACCAAGCTGGATGACGACATGAAAGCCGAGCTGAAGGCCGCTGGTGTTGACCACTTTTTGGATGTGACCAGCAACGCGTGGACTGGCGCTACCGCTGACGATCTCAAGGATGCCGCCCACAAGATCGGCCTGGAGACTGGCCTGACCGCTGAGCTTGGTAAGACTACCGAGGGTACGGATAATACCTTTGAAAAGGACGAGACTGTAACCGGCAATGATAATGATGCAACTAACCATGTCAGTGTTGCCATCGCCCTCAAGGCCGGCACCGGCAAGATGGCCGGCGGCGGTTTGACCTTGCAAATCGGCGATACTGCCGACAGCTATAACCAGATGAAGGTCTTTGTGGGCGATATGCACACCAAGGCGCTGGGCATCGACGGTATCGACATCAGCAATATCGACGGCGCGCAGTCTGCCATTGCCACGATCCGTGAAGCCATCAACAACGTCTCCAGCGTCCGCGGTGACCTGGGCGCGATCCAGAACCGTCTGGAGCATACGGCAAACAACCTGTCCGTGATGGCGGAGAACATCCAGGACGCAGAGTCCACCATCCGCGACACGGACGTTGCCGAGGAAATGATGGCCTACACCAAGAACAACATCCTGATCCAGTCCGCTCAGGCGATGCTGGCTCAGGCCAACCAGGTGCCCCAGGGCGTCCTCCAGCTGCTCCAGTAATTGCAGCGCTGAACTTGCGCATTCCGGTTTCGTACTACCGGCGAAAACCGAGCCTTGTTTTCCTCTACAAACGATTCCCTGTTTTGCACCGGAAAAGGACGGATGCAGGTTGTTTTTGGCAACGATCCCATACGCAAAAAAGGAGCGGGCGAAAGCCTGCTCCTTTTTTCTATGTATCCGCCCGCCTTGCAATCGGAGGGGAAATATTATATGATAGTCCCATCGTGCGGGCCGCGCCGCCGTTGTCCGGTGTGCCGCGTGCCCGCAGAATAAATCGCCTGCCGTAAGGATGTGCGCCATGAACTACTATTTTGCGCCCATGGAGGGCGTCACGGGTTACGTTTACCGCAATCTCCACCGCCGTTATTTCGGCGGGGCGGACCGGTACTATCTCCCCTTCCTCGCCGCCGGGCAAAGCCGGACCTTCTCTCCGAAGGAGTGGCAGGACATCTGCCCGGAGCACAACCGGGACATGGACGTGCCCCTGATCCCCCAGCTGCTGGGCAAGGACGCCGAAGGGGTCATCTGGGCCGCAAAACAGCTGCAAAGCCTCGGCTACCGGGAGGTCAACCTCAACTTAGGCTGCCCTTCCGGCACGGTGACGGCCAAGGGCAAGGGCGCGGGGTTCCTTGCCCATCCCCAGGAGTTGGACGCATTCCTCGATACGGTCTTTTCCGCCCTTGATCTGCCCGTTTCCGTCAAGACCCGTCTCGGGATGAAAAATGAAGAGGAGTTTGACGCCCTGCTGGAGATTTACAACACCTATCCCATGGCGGAATTGATCGTACATCCCCGGGTGGGCAAGGATTTTTACCGCCGCGGCGTGCGCTTTGACGCCTTTGCCCGCGCCCTGCCCCGCTGCCGGAGCACCGTTTGCTACAACGGCGACCTGATGTCGCTGGAGGACTGTGCCGCCCTGAACAGGGCCTTTCCCCAGGTGGAGCGGGTGATGCTGGGCCGGGGCTGGATCGCCGACCCCGCCCTGGGCGCGCCGGAGAAGCGGACCAGGGAGCGGTTACAGGCATTCCACGACGATCTTTACCAGGGCTACCGCGCCATGTTCGGCAACGACCGCAACGCCATGATGCGGATGAAGGAGGTGTGGTTTTACCACATCCATCTCTTCGAGGGCGGCGCGCGTCTGGCCAAGCAGCTGCGCCGCACGTCGGACGCGGAGACGTTCCTGTCCCTGACGGGCGAGATATTCCGCACGCTGCCCCTGCGGGAGCACGCGCTCCCCGGCTGGGCGTGACGCGCGCTTTTCAGCGTGAAAAAAAGGAGGAAGCCGGTATGAAAAAGTTGGCAGTATTTCCCTTAGCGCTTTTCCTTGCGCTTTCCTTTGCGCTTGCGGGATGCGCGTCGCCGGACGGGGGAGAGACCGATCCCGCGCGCCTGACGGAGTTAGAGGAAAACGCCGTCCCCGTGGAGATCGAGCCGCCGGAGAAACCGGCCTATGGTTTTTCCTTTTCCCTCCCTGACGGCTGGTCTTATGAGATCGACCAGCCGGAGGATGGCGGCTATATCGCCGTCTGCCTGCGGCCGGAGGATGCGGAGGGGGACGGCGGTATCATCATCGAATACACGGAACGTTTCGGCGTCTGCGGCACAGGTCTGGAGGAAAAGGAGATCGACTTTAACGGTTACGCCGCATGGCAAGGTTTTTACGACGGGGATACGATGTGGGATTTTATTTCGTTGCAGGACGATTATTACGGTTGTGTGATCCTGAACGGGGCGGACAGCTGGTACGATGACTACGAGGACGCCGCCGCATTCCTGCTGTCGACCGTCCGGTTTCAGTATTACGAGTGAAGCGCCGGAACAGGGAACATCAGCCTGACAAAGAAGCCCTCCGCAGGAGTTTGCCGCCCGCGGGCGGCAAACTATTTGAATCGTTTTCTCCGGCGACATGTGCGTCGGAGAAAACACTTTGCGCGTAGCGAGCGTCGAACCTCCTGCCAACGGCGGGAGGTGAGGCGCAGAGCGCAGCGAAATCCCCCTCAAAAAAGTGGCTTTGCCACTTTTTTGACACATTGACATGACCCCTGCCGGGAAAGAATGTCCCGGCAGGGGTCATGTTTGTTTTCTGTAAACGATGGGGCCGCCGTTTCGCGGTTACGGCCTGCGCCGCCGGACGGAGGCGCGGGGGATGCCTAACTCCTCCCGGTAGGCCGCCACGGTGCGGCGGGAGATGTCGATGCCCGCGTCCAAAAGCAGAGCGCGCAGGCGCTCGTCGGACAGGGGCGCGGCGGGGTCCTCGCCGTCCACCAAGTATTTCAGCTGCTTTTTGACCGCCGGGCGGCTGACGGATACGGCGCTGTTTACCGGCGTGTGGAACAGCTCCCGCAGGGGGATCGTCCGTCCCTCGCAGGAGATGTACTTGTCCTTGACGGCGCGGCTGATGGTGCTGGGATGGCGCTCCAGGGCCTGGGCGACCTCGTTCACCGTGAGCAGGGCGGGCGTCCGCTCCGTGCCCTTGAGATACGCGTACTGGCGGCGGATGATGTAGTCGATCACACTGACCAGGGTGGTTTCCCGGTAATCCAGGTCCTGTTTGGTCCGCTCCGCCTGGCGCAGGATCCTTTGCAGGTACTTTGTCGCTTCCTTATCCGGGCTTTCCCGCAGCAGGCGGCAGTATTCCTGATTGATGCGCACCCTGGGCAAACTGGCGTCGTTGTAGTTCACCACGGCCTTTTCCCCCTCAAAGACCACATAGGCGTCGGGGATTACACAGTAGTTTTCCGTGGGCGTGTGAAAGCCCCGGCTGGGGATGGGGTTGAGGGCGCGCACGGCGTCGCACCAGACCTGGGCGGCGCTGTCGCCGATGCCCAACTGCTGGGCGATGGCGTGGATCTGGTTTTTCGCCAGCAGCGGCAGGTGGTTTTTGATGATGGACAGGGTATAAGCGTTGAAGTTCCGCCCCTCGGCTAATTGCAGGATCAAACACTCCTGCAAGCTCCGCGCGCCCACGCCCGTGGGCGTCAGGCTCTGCACGGCGTACAGCGCCTGGACGGCGTCGTCCAGGGGCACGCCCATGATCTCCGCCAGCACCTCGATGGAATCGTCTAAATAGCCGCGGCGGTTCAGGCTCTCCACGAGAAAGTGACAGATGGGCAGGTATTTTTTGGGGATCGCGCTGTCCTGGTCCAGCTGGGCGTGGAGATGCTCCGTAAAGGATTCCTCCGCCGCCGGAGCATTCTCGCAGCGCTCCCGGGGCTCGTCGTCCCTGTCGCCGGAGGCGTACCAGGTTTGGAACAGGGCGCCGCTGAAATCGTTGTCCACTTGCGTTACGGTGGAAAATTCCACGGGGAGCCTGCCGTAGGTTTCGTCCAGGTCGATCAGGGGATTCTCTGCGGACAGGTCGTTAAGATATTCCTGCAAGTCCTGCACCGGAAGGGAAAGGACGTACAGGGATTGCTTCATTGCCACGGAAATGATCTGTTTTTGTTCCTGACTGATGTTCAGTCCCATGGTGCTCCCTCCCGCTGCGGTCAAAGCCGCCGGTGTCGTTTCTTTCTATCAACCTATTATAAACAATCTGTGATTTCCTGTCAAATCGTCTGTGGGATGCGCCTTGCTTTTGTATGGTCTGGCCGTTGTATCCAACAGTTTCCTGGCAAGATCCACAAATATGGAGGGGAAATATTCGGTAAAATCGCCGGATTTAGCGTGGACTTTTCCGTGGCGCCGGTGTAGATTAGTAGAAGGAACGCGTGCGTTCCCAACGGCGGGAGCACGTTTTAGGAAAACAGCGAGGAGGTATGTTCCGGTGGAAGCGGTGCAAGGGAAAGAGATCTCTTTTTCCAATCAGGACCTGCGGCGGCTCATTGTGCCCCTGCTGATCGAACAGCTGCTCAACTGTACCGTCGGTCTGATGGACTCGCTGATGGTTGCCACGGTGGGCGAGGCGGCGGTGTCCGCCGTGTCACTGGTGGATTGCGTAAACATCCTCCTGGTGCAGGTGTTTGCGGCCTTGGCCGCCGGCGGCGCCATCGTGGCGGGGCAGTATATCGGCTGCCGGGAGCACCGGAGGGCCTGCCACGCGGGCCGTCAGTTGACGCTGGCGCTGGCGGTTTTGTCGCTGCTGGTGATGGCGGCGATGTACGCCCTGACGGGCTTCTTGCTGAACGTGGCCTTTGGTTCGATCACCCAGGAGGTGTCCGGCTACGCCCGCACCTATCTTTGCATCGTGAATGCATCCATCCCCTTTATGGCCCTTTACAGCGGCGGTGTGGCGCTGTTTCGCATCATGGGCAACTCCAAGCTCTCCATGAAGGTGGCCCTTGTGATGAACGCCGTCAATGTGGGCGGCAACGCTTTGCTTATTTTCGGCTTCGGCATGGGCGTGGAGGGCGTTGCGATCCCCACCCTAATCTCCCGCATCACCGCCGCAGCGCTGATTCTGGGGCTTTTGTGCAGTCAAAAGCATGTCATCCATTTTGAACGGGGCATGTCCTGGCGGCCCGATTGGCGCATGATCCGCAACATCATGTCTGTGGGCGTCCCGAACGGCGTGGAAAACAGCCTGTTCCAGCTGGGCAAGATCCTGATGCTGAGTCTGATCTCCTCCTTTGGCACCGCCTCCATCGCCGCCAACGCCATCGGCAACAACATCGCCATGTATCAGATCCTGGGCGGCCAATGCGTGGGGTTCGCCATGATCACGATCATCAGCCAGTGTGTGGGCGCGGGAGATTATGAAAAGGCGCGGTATTATACGAAAAAACTGGTTCGTTTGGGCTATCTGACCATTTTTGCCATGGTGGCTGTCACCACGGCGCTGCTGCCGCTGATCTTGTGGCTTTACAACGTGTCGGACGAGGCCAGCGCCGCGGCGCTGCGGTGTATCCTGCTCCACGGCGGCTCCGCGTGTCTGATCTGGCCCGTGGCCTTTGCCCTGCCCAATACCCTGCGCGCCGCGGGGGACGCCCGGTTCACCATGTTTGTCAGCGTGGCGTCCATGTGGGCGGTGCGCGTGTGCTGCGGCTATTTGCTGGGCGCTTATTTCGGCCTGGGCGTGTTCGGCGTCTGGGTCGCCATGATCCTGGACTGGGGTGTACGCGCACCCTTTTTTGTGTTCCGGTACCGTGGGACCGGGTGGGAGCATATGTCCCTGGTGTGAACGCCGCGTAACTTGTCCCGAACAGTGGGACGGTGGATATCCACGCCTGATCCATACAAAAAAACGGTCCGGGATACGGCACAGTGCGTATCCCGGACCGTTTTTCAAGACAACGTATCCCGCCGGAGCTTCCAGTAAAAAACGGCGCAGCCGATCACATCCAGCACAAACACCGCCTGGGAGAGAAGATACAAAACGCCGGCCTTGCCGGACAACTGCCCGTCTTCCATTTGGGCGAAGATACAGGCAACGGCGTAGGCGGAGGAAGCCAGCACGGCAAGATAGGCAAAGCCAACGCCGATCAATACGGTCAGCAAAAGGATTTGAAAACCGGGAATGACAAAAAACGCCGCTGCAATCAGCGTCCAGATGCTTAGGTGGATCAAAAAGAAGGGAATGGCCAGCAGCTTCATGGCCAGCGCTTGTCCGGCAAGACTGCACCGGGCAAGCGCGTCCTCCTTCACCCGCTCCGTCATCCGCACGGCCTGGAAAAGATTGATCCCGGCCAGGATCAGGGACAGAAGAGCCAGTACGCAAAAGACCCACAAAAGCCAGCCCGACCATTGATATTGGGTTGTGCGGAACCAAGCGTAGACTGTTCCCTGAATGGCGTAAAGGTTCAATAGAAATGCGATCATCCACTGATTCATAAGCCCCTCCTGCCGCGCGGTGAAGTTTTAACCATTATAGCATGACGGCGGCGTCTGGTGCAATAAGCGCGCCGATAGAACGGACCCGCGCCGCAGGCGGGAGACGAAAACCACCGGCAAAATGGACAGAATATGCGTTCTATTTTTGTGCAAACCCTAAAACCGTTCTTTTGTTCGATTCCCTCCTTGACTTCTATAAACAAACGTTCTATAATGTGGATCGATGAGAACAAACGTTCCTTGAATTACAAGAACGCTTAGGAGAAAAGAGGGAGTACCTATGACATATCATGAATCAACCGTAAGACCGCTGCCGGATCATGGGCGCAACGAAAGCGCCTCCCGCCGGTCCCGTCGCTACGGCACGGAGAAGGTCATCGCCATTTCCGGTGCGCCTGTACGCCGGACGCCCGAGGCATCCGGCGTCCGGTATACGGCGCGGCAACGGAAGCTGCTTGTGACATATCCCCAATATTTGTCCGTAGCGTTGCTTGTGGCCTTTTTCTATCTGCGCCTGGCGCTGTTCGCCGACGCGCCTTTTGCCGCGCTGCATCTGCTGTGGGTGGGAGCATACGCATTGGCGGGGATCAGCCTGTGGAATACCCGACGGTTGAAGAGTCGGACCACGCCCGGCCGCGTCAAAAGCAGGAAGCGCTCCAGTGCATGGGAATGACAGTATCGGAGAGAGCTTTTGTTGCCCCAGCCAGCATTTGAATGTTTCATTTGCAGGCTGCCGCATGATTTTTACCTGCCGTTTCCCGATGCGGGGCGTTCAAGCATTGCCGGTACTTTTTGCTCTGTTCAAACATGTTTTACAGGCCAAGGGAGATCTCACCCACCAAATTCTCGCCGAAACAGCGGGCGACCGCCTCCGGCTCCTGCGTCTGCCCCAATGCCCACATCAGCTTGGTCACAGCAGCCTCTGTGGTCATGTCAAAGGTCTGGATGACCCCCTGGGCCAGGGCGCGCCGGCCCACCTCATAGAGGGAGAAGTCACTGCGTTCGTACAAGCACTGGGAGCACACCACGACGCTGATGCCGCTGCGCACCGCCTGTTCCAGCTTTTTTGTCAGATCCCGGCGGATGAACTGCAGCCCGCCCGCGCCGAAAGCTTCGATCACGATGCCCCGGACGCCCAGCTGGACCAGGGCGTCAAAGATGCGCGGGTCCGTGCCCGGGATCAGCTTCAGCAGAAAGACGCTGCGGCACAGCCCGCCCCGCAGGACGAACGGCTCCACGGGTTTGGGCAGTACGGCGCGGTTGACGACGAGGCCGTGGGCATTGACTCCGGCGGCAAGGGGGGCGTTGACGCTGTCAAAGGCGTCAAAATTCATCGTATGGGTCTTGACGGCGCGTGTCCCTAAGATGACCTTGCGGTCAAAGGCAAGATAAACGCCGCCGCAGCCGCTGTCCGCCATGGCGAAGGCCGTGCGCAGATTGTCTGTGGCGTCGCTCAGGGGATGGGAGATGGGCAGCTGCGCGCCGGTGAGCACCACGGGAATGGGGATGCCCCGGAGGAGGAAGCTCAAGGCTGCGGCGGTATAGCTCATGGTGTCGGTCCCGTGGGTGATCACCGCGCCGTCGAACGCCTGCCAGGCATCGTAGACCGTCCGGGCGATCAGCTCCCATTCCTCCGGCTGCATATTAGAGGAATCCAACTGAAGGATATCCCGCACCGTTACGTCGAAGGCGTCCAGCATACTGCCCACAAAGGATGTCAGGCCCACGCCGGAAATGTTGGGGGCCAGGCCGTCCTCAGTTTCGGTGGAGGCAATGGTGCCGCCGGTGGTCAGCAGCAAGATTTTTTTCCGTTTCATAGGCTGTCACTCCTCTAATATGGCGATCCTTGTCTTGTGCGCCCTGCGGAACAGCACGGCGGCCAGGATGCAGCAGCTCCATTCCGTCAGCGGGAAGGCCCACCAGGTCAGGGCCGGGTCGGTCCACAGCAGCGCCGCCGCCATGGGCAGCAGAAGGACGAGCTGGCGCAGCAGGGCGAGGATCAGGCTGAAACTGTTGCTGCCGATGGCCTGGAAGGCATAGGAGCACACCAGACTGATCCCCGACGCGGCAAAGGACAGGCTGACGATGCGCAGCGCCGGGATGCCGGCCTCCACCGCCTCCGGCGACAGGTTGAACAGGCCCAGCAGCCAGCCGGGACAGGCCAGGGACAGGGCCATGCCCGCGCACATGCTGACCAGCGCCGTGACCATAGCTGCGCGAATGGTACCCTCCACCCGGCGGCGGGACCGGGCGCCGCAGTTGAACGAAATGATCGGCACCACAGCGTTGCCGAGACCATAAACGACGGTGCAGACAAAATACTGCACCTTGAAATACGCACCCAGGACCGCGACATAGGTTTCTGAGTAGGCGGCAAAGAGCTTGTTCAGCCCAAGAGCCATCAAGGTGGACAGACTCTGGACCACCACCGCGGGAAGCCCCACCCGGAGGATCGGCCCGATGATGCTCCATTTGGGGCGGAAGTGGCGGAAGGAAATTTGAATCTGTCGTACCTTGCGGCGCACAAGGTAGATGCCGATCAGGGCGCCGCACCACTCGCCGATCACGGTCGCCACAGCCGCGCCGGCGATGCCCATGGCAGGCAGGCCGAACCAGCCGAAGATGAAGATCGGGTCAAGGATCAGATTGAGGATCGCGCCGGAGGCCTGGATATACATGTTCATGATGGGATTGCCCGTGGCCTGCATCATGCGTTCTCCGGCGAATTGCAGGCCTACGCCCGCGGCGAAGAGGGTGGCGATGTAAAGATAGACTGTACCTGCCTCGATGACCGCCGGATTGCTGCTGAAAAGCATCATAAAGGGGCGGGACAGGAGAATGCCGGCCGCGGCGAACAACAGCCCCACGGTGAGATAGAGCGCGTAGCCGTGGGCGGCCACATCGTTGGCCTCTTCATAACGCTGCTCCCCGAGACGGCGGGACAGCAGTGCGTTGATGCCCACGCCCAGCCCTACGTTTACCGATACCATCAGCATCTGGACAGGATAGATCAGGGACAGGGCGATGAACGCATCCTGGGAGACGGTGGAAACAAAGATGCTGTCGACAATATTATAGCACCCCTGAATGACCATGGACAGGACCATGGGCCAGGCCATGGTCAGCAGCAGCCGGTTTACCGGCAGCGTACCCATGATGTTTTCCTTTGCCGGCGGCGCAGCCGTTTTCCGCTCAACCATTTCCCGGCTCCGCCCATCCTTTACAAACGTCTACCCAGGACAGAAAATGGGAATACTGCGCCAGTTCCGGTACCGTCAGCTCGATGGCGGAGTTTGCGCTGCCGCAGGCGGGGAAGACTGTTTCAAAGCGCTTCAGCGAAACGTCGAGATAGACCGCCGTCCCTTCGTTGACCGCAAAGGGGCACACGCCGCCCACGGCGTGGCCCACCAGGGTTTCCACCTGTTCCGGGGCAAGCATCTTTGCCTTTGTGCCGAACTGGGCCTTGAATTTCCCGTTGTCGATCCGGGCGTCTCCCGCGGCGACGATCAGCGCCGCGTGGCCCTCCACGAGAAAGGACAGGGTCTTTGCGATGCGCGCGCCTTCGCAGCCCAAGGCCGCTGCGGCCAGCTCCACAGTGGCGCTGGAGACCGGGAATTCCAGAATGCGCTCCTGCATCCCAAGGGTCTCAAAATATGCTCTTACTTTTTCGATTGCCATGTTTTCGCTCCTACTTTCTGTTTTCTGGTTCCGCGAAAAGCGCAATGGCCATATGGCCATTGCGCCCTGCGGCGGACGCTGTTGCATCTGCCGCGCTTTTGGTGTTCCGCCGTTTTCGTGTTTCTGCCGCCCCTCAGCTGCGGACCGGCTCCGCTTCGGCTGCCGCCCTTGCCTCGGACGCGGCCTGTCCGCCGGACGCCGCCTTCTGCCGCTGCCGGGCGTTGGCCAGCATCAGCTTGATGCGGTTTTCCTGGTTGATGGCCGTGGCGGAGGGGTCATAGTCAATGGCGACGATGTTAGAGTCAGGGTAGTCGTCCTTGAGGGGACGGATCATGCCCTTGCCCACGATATGGTTGGGCAGGCAGCCAAAGGGCTGGGTACAGACGATGTTGGGCACGCCGTCGTGGATCAGCTCCAGCATCTCTCCGGTGAGCAGCCACCCTTCGCCCATTTTGTTGCCGTCGCCGAGATAGTCGCGCACGCTTTTGTGGATTTCCTCGAAGGGCGTGGGGGCACGGAAGCGGGACTTGGCGAAGGTATCGATCACCACGTTCTGGCGCTGGACGATATAGCGCATCAGCGCTTTGCAGAAAGTGTATTTGACTGCGTTGCCGCCGTACAGCTCGATATCGGAAATACGGTTGAAGATCTTAAAAATAATGAAATCCGTCAGACCGGGTACAATGACCTCGCAGCCTTCGCTGAGCAGGAACTGCTCCAAATTATTATTTCCCAGGGGAGAGAATTTTACATAGATCTCGCCCACGACGCCGACCTTGACCTTGTCCTCCCGGCGCACGGGGATCCCTTCAAAATCCTCCACGATCTCTCGCACCGTCTGCACGAAGGCGGGATAGCGCATCCGCTTTCCCTTTTCAAAGCCGGCCACCAGTTCGCTTTTCCAGAACTCGATCTTGTGGTCCGCGTCGCCGGGATGGGTTTCATAGGGCCGCACCTGGTTGGCGCAGTCCACAATTACGTCGCCGTAAAGCATGGCGTAGACGAGACGGCGGATCAGGGGCAGGGTGAGGGAAAAGCCGGGGTTTTTCTCCACACCGAAGCTGACGGAGATCACCGGGATAAAGGCAAGGTCCGCCTTGACCAGCGCCTTGCGCAGCAGGTGGATGTAGTTCGACGCGCGGCAGCCGCCGCCGGTCTGGGTGATGAGCAGCGCCACCTTGTGGGGATCGTAGCCGCCGTTTTTCACCGCGTCGATCAGCTGGCCGATGACCAGCAGGGCGGGGTAGCAGGTGTCGTTATGTACATATTTCTGCCCCTCCTCCACGATGGCGCGGTGGGTGGTGGTGAGCATCTCCACCTTGTAGCCCTGGAGCTGGAGCATTTTCTGGAACATTCCGAAATGCACCGGTAGCATCTGGGGCATCAACAGGGTGTACTCCTCTTTCATTTCCTTGGTAAAAAGGAGTCGCCCGTCCTTATCGTAAATCAATTCAGCCATATTGCTCTTGTTCCTTTCCAGCGGGTCGTTACAGTTCCCAGGCTTTCTTTTCCGGCTCCGGCGCGTCCGGCGCTTCCTGTTTGCGCCGGGCTTCCTCCGTGCGCTTGCGGGCGTCCCGGGCGTCCAGGGCGGCGAGGAGGGAACGCACGCGGATGCGCACCGCGCCGAGGTTGGAGATCTCGTCGATCTTCAGCTGAGTGTAGAGCTTGCCGCGGCCCTCCAGGATCGAGCGCATTTCGTCGCCGGTGATGGCGTCCGTCCCGCAGCCGAAGGATACCAGTTGGATCAGCTCCATGTCCGGCTGCTTGCAGACGTAGCGGGCGGCGTTGTACATCCGGGCCTGGTATGTCCACTGGTTGAGCACCTTGCGCTTATGGAAGCGCATTTGACTGGAGACGGCGTCCTCGCTGAGGATGACGAAGCCGTACTCGGCGCACAGCTCGTCGATGCCGTGGTTGATCTCCGGGTCGATGTGATAGGGCCGTCCGCACAGGACCAGGATGCGGTTGCCCTTGGTGCGGGCCTCGTCGATCATGCGCTCGCCGGTGCTGATGATATTGGCCCGCCAGCGGTCGTAGGCCCGGTAAGCCAGCTCCACCGCAAAGCCGATCTGGGAGATGTCCATCCCCATCTCTTTGCTGAAATACTTCACGGCCTTGTTCTTAAAATCCCGTTTCCGGTGCAGGCCGAAATAGGGCATCAGGAACTTCGTCTCCTTCAGGCCTGGCACGTTGGCGGCCAACAGCTCGGGATAGTAGGCCACCACGGGACAGTTGTAGTTGTTGTCGCTGATGCCCTCGTCGAAATTATAGGGCATACAGGGATAGAAGATATAGTCCACGCCCTGCTCCAGCAGGCTCATGATGTGACCGTGGGCCAGCTTGGCCGGATAGCACACCGTGTCCGACGGGATGGTGCGCTGGCCCTTGCTGTACAGGCTCCGGGAGGATTCCTTGGACAAAACCACCTCGAAATTCATGGAGGTGAAGAACTGGAACCAGAAGGGCAGGTTTTCGTACATATTCAAACACAGGGGGATGCCCACCCGGCCCCGCGCGCCGCTGCCGATGCCCTTGCCCTGCATCTTGCGCAGGGCCTTGTATTTCAGCGTGTACAGATTGGCCGTCGCCGCCTTCTCGCGGCCTAAGGGGCGGGAGCAGCGGTTGCCGGAGATATACCGGCGTCCGCCGTTGAACTGGTTGATGGTCAGGGCGCAGTTGTTGGTGCACAGATGGCAGGTGGAGGGATTGGCCGTGTGGGTGAAGCCCTCCAACTCCCCGGCGGTCAGCAGCGCGGGCATTTCGATCCGGGCGTCTTTCGCTGTCAGCGCCGCGCCGAAGGCGCCCATCAGCCCTGCGATGGTGGGACGGGTCACCTGCCGTTTAAGCTCCAGCTCAAAGCTGCGCAGCACGGCGTCGTTGAGGAAGGCACCGCCCTGAACGACGATATTTTTGCCCAGGTCGTCGGCGTTGGCGGCGCGGATCACCTTATAAACGGCGTTTTTCACGATGGAGATAGAGAGGCCCGCGGAAATATCCTCCACCGGCGCGCCGTCCTTCTGGGCCTGCTTGACCGAGGAATTCATAAACACCGTGCAGCGGGAGCCGAGGTTCACCGGCGCTTTGGCGAACAGGCCCAGCTTTGCGAAGGAGGCGATATCGTAGCCCATGGCCTTGGCAAAGGTTTCGATAAAGCTGCCGCAGCCGGAGGAGCACGCCTCGTTGAGCATGATGGAATCCACCGCATCGTTGCGGATCTTGAAGCATTTCATGTCCTGGCCGCCGATGTCGATGATATAATCCACCGCCGGGTCAAAATACCGGGCGGCGGCAAAGTGGGCCACCGTCTCTACCAGGCCCAGATCGCAGCGGAAGGCGTTTTTGATCAGCTCCTCACCGTAGCCTGTCACGGCGCTGCCTGCGATGTGGATACGGTCGCCGCACAGATCGTAGATCTTGCGCAGCTGCTCCAGGACGATGTGGACGGGGTTGCCCTGGTTGGAGCCGTAGTAGGAATAGAGGATGCCGCCGTCCCCGGTGATGAGCATCAGCTTTGTGGTGGTGGAGCCGGCGTCGATGCCGAGGTAGGCGCTGCCCTCATAGGCGGCGATGTCCGCCTGGGGCAGGCTGTTTTCGTTGTGGCGGGCGGCAAACGCCGCATATTCTTCCTCCGAGGTGAACAGCGGCGGCAGCGTGTTCAGGCTTTGGTTGGTGTCCACTGCCTGTTCCAGACGCTGGAGCATCTCGTCAAAGGCGATAGCGGGGTATTCCTCCGCACACATGGCCGAGCCGATGGCAGCGTAGCAGTCGCCGTCGGCGGGGAAGACCGCGTGTTCTTCATCCAACTGGAGCGTTTCCACAAAGCGCTGGCGCAAACCCTGCAAAAAGTGGAGCGGGCCGCCCAGAAAGACGATCTTTCCCGTCAGCTCCCGGCCCTGGGTCAATCCGGCGATGGTTTGATCCACTACCGCCTGGAAGATCGACGCGGCTACGTCCTCTTTCAAACCGCCCTGGTTCAGGATCGGCTGAATATCGCTCTTGGCAAATACGCCGCAGCGGGAGGCGATGGGGTACAGCTTGGTATGGCGCAGGGACAGCGCGTCCAGCTCGTCCGCCGTCACGTTCAAAAGCGTTGCCATCTGGTCGATGAACGCGCCGGTGCCGCCGGCGCAGGAGCCGTTCATGCGCTCTTCCAGGCTGTTGCCGAAAAAGATGATCTTGGCGTCCTCGCCGCCCAGCTCGATGACCGCGTCTGTGCCCGGGTCCAAGGCGTTGACTGCCTGGGCCGTGGCATAGACCTCCTGGACAAAGGACAGCCTGGCTGCGCGGGCGACGCCGAGACCGGCGGAGCCTGTGATCACGGCCTGCACTTGTTGGCCGGTATAATCTGCTCGGATGCCGCGCAAGATTTCGCAGGTCTTTTCCCGGACTTTGGAAAAATGACGCTCATAGGAGCGGAACAGCAGCTTTTGTGTTTCATCCAGAACGACCACCTTGACGGTGGTGGAACCGATGTCGATACCGATACGATACATGAAATTTCACC
>CANSLL010000035.1 GCA_947647695.1 uncultured Clostridia bacterium
CAGGTGGTAAAGGAGTGAACAGCAGATGAATGTCAACGGATTCCTCCAGCAGTTGGATGGCCTGTTCCGGGATGGGAAGATCGACCGGGTAGAGCCGTTTATTCTGGAACAGCTGGTCGTGGCAAACCAGGAGCACGACAAGAATGCGTCCCTTGTGATCATGAACGAGTTGATCGGGTTCTATCGTTCCCAGCAGCGCTTTGACGAAGCCCTGCGGGTGACGGCCCAGGCTTTGGACCTGTGCGCCCGGGAGTCGCCCGGTTCCATTGCCCACGCCACGACGCTGCTCAACGGCGCCACGGCGTACCGCTTTGCAGGCCAGCCGGAAAAGGCGCTGGAGCTGTTTGCAAAGGCGGAGGCGATTTATCAGGAAAAGCTCTCGCCCATGGACGAGCACTATGCGGGCCTGCTCAACAATATGAGCGCCGCCTATTCCGACCTGGGGCAATTAGACAAAGCGGCGGAGTATCTCCTGCGGGCCGCCGCCATTATGGACGCCCTGCCCGAGCGGGTCAAGGAGAGCGCGGTGACCCATGCCAATCTGGCGGCGCTGTATTTCAAGACGAAGAATTATTACGGCGCGAAGCGTCAGATTGCCCAGGCGTGCGACCTGCTGCGGGGACGCCCCGAAAACGCCCAACAGTATGAAGAGTTCAGCGCTATGCAGAAGCTGTTCGATGCGCTGCCGGACTGAGTACTGGAACAAACGAAATACATCAAAGGACGGAAGGGAAGCCGCAGACGCTTCCCTTTCGTCCTTTTGCGAAAGGAGACCGGAGACAGGTCTTATCCGTAGAGATTCAGCACCACGACACTGACGATGATCAGCGCCATGGCGAACAGGCCGATCTTGGTGATGCCTTGGTGATAGAGGACATAGCCGATGACGGGCGTGGCGGCGGTGCCGATGGCGCCCCAGGTGGCGTAGGCGATACCGAGGTGCAGGTGCGTCAGGGCGATGCCAAAGCAGAAGAAGCAGAGGGCGTAGCCAATGATGGAAATGAGGCTTGGTTTTAATTTGGTAAAGCCCTCGGTGGCGGGCAGGGAGCCGGTGGCGATGATCTCCAGCACCACGGCGGCGGCCAACAGAAGGTAGGGAAAGATCATACCCCGTCGCCTCCTTTGGTCTCGGATGCCCGGTCCTTCGGCGTGCCGTAGACGTTCAGCAGGAACACGCCGGTTACCATGGCGATCACCGCGCACCATCCCGCGGGCGACAGGTGCTGGTGGAAAAAGACGATGCCCATCAAAGATGCGCCGATGGTGCCGACAGCGGTCCAGGTGGCGTAGGAAATGCTCAGATTGATATGCTTGAGCGCTTTGGAAAAGCACCAGTAGCAGATGCCGTAGGCTACGATCACGATCGCGGTGAATCCAGGCTTTGTAAATCCTGCGCAGGCTTCCAGGCACCCGGTGCCCACCAGCTCGCAGGCGATCGAGACGGCAAGCAGGCCGTAGGCTGATTTTTTTGTCAGATGCAAAAGGACCCCTCCTTGCAATTAGGATATGGAAAAAATATCTTGTGGAAACGAACTTATGATATGGGCTTCCGTAACGGAAGAGTCAAGGGAAAAGAAGGCGGAAGCATCTTGTTTTTTCGCCCGTTTCCGGCTTTTTTATGGGGAAGCCGCTTTGAAGCGGCGGTATTTGAGACGGCGGCGGGCAAAAAATAAAGAAAAACTTTTACGTTACGTCAAACTCAAGTTCCCGGAACGCGGCCGCCTGACGGAAGGCCGACACATCCTCCCGGACGGGCAGCAGCAGCTCCGTGACAAACTCCTCCTTCCGCGGCGTGGAATAGGCGTCGAGAACGTAGCGTTCATAGCAGCTGCCCTGGAGCGGGAAACGGTGCGCCTCCGCCCAGGATACCATAGCCGCGTAGGTTTCTCCGGCGGTGGACAGATCGCCCACATGGTAGCACGCCACCGCGGTGAAGCCGCCGAAGGAGACCAGCTCCGCACCGTTGTCATGGTACAGGCGCCCCAGGAGCACCGGCGGGTGCGGCTGGCCTTGTATCCGTGTGCGGTAGTCCTCATAAGCGCCGTACAGCGCGCCGAGAACGTTGGCCGGAGACTGGCCGGAACGCTTGGTAGCGTTCATATAGTCCGTGCAGGGGTCGGGGCCGTAACCGTCGCTGTGCAGGGACATGCACTGCTGGGGCGGGAGATACTTTGCCGTGACGCCCAGGCCGTCGTGGGCCAGGACCCACTCGCCCTCCACCAGCAGCGCGTGCCAATGGTACAGGCTGCTGAGACGCTGGCGCTCCGTCTGGATCGTCTCCTGTACGGCGGAGATCTTTTCCGCCATCCTGCCGCGCAGGTAGTCCAGGCGGTTGACCTTCAGGATCTGGCCGATCTCCTGGAGGGAAAAACCGTCGGCGCTGAGGGAGCAGATCTGCTGGATGCGGCGCAGGGACGATGCCGTGTAGGACCGGTAGCCGCTCCCTTCGTCCACATGGTCGGGCAGCAGCAGGCCGATCTCTTCATAGTAGCGCAGCGTGCGCGCCGACACGCCGCAGATCCGGCAGGCTTTGCCGATGGGGTAAAGGCCGTCTTGTTCCATGAAAGCAGCTCCTTTCCGTGTACCGCGCAAAGAACGGGAAAATAGGGCTTGCGCTTTTTGCGCGGGTATGGTATAGTACGTCCAACGATTTCAGCAAAGGAGTGGAAGGATGCGCAAGTGATCGAACTGTTCTATCAGGGTATCCGGGCAGGCGGAAACGGCTGCGTGGTTTTGTATACCCGGAGCAGGAAGATCAGGCGTATCAGGCTACTCCTACAGACATAGGGAACATTCTGCGCCCGTTTTTCGGGCGGCGGGACAGTGAAGCTGTGGGAAGGGTCTTCCTGCGGCTTTTTTCTTTTGAAATGGTCCGCTGTTCCTGCCGGAGCGGCGGACGGGGCGCGGACGCAGGAAAAGGATCGTTCTGATACTGCATTATACTGCGTCCGCCGGATCGAAGCAAGGAGGAATGTCCTATGTCGGTGATCGACGTGAAAGATTTGACCTTTTCTTACGACGGCAGTCTTGAGACGCTGTTTGACCATGTGTCCCTCCAGCTGGACACCCGTTGGAAGCTGGGCCTGATCGGCCGGAACGGGCGGGGCAAGACCACATTTTTGCGCCTGCTGATGGGAGAGCACGCCTATGGCGGACAAATCCGCACCGCTGCGGCGTTTGAATATTTCCCCTATGGCGTACCGGACGGAACGCGTAGCGCCGGGGAGGTGCTGCGGGCGATCGCCCCTGCGGCAGAGGACTGGGAGCTGGAGCGGGAGCTGTCTTTGTTAGAGGTTTCGGAGGAGACGCTGGCGCAGCCCTTTGACACGTTGTCTTTCGGCGAACAGACAAAGGCGCTGCTGGCGGCGCTGTTTTTGAAGGAGAACGCTTTTTTGCTCATCGACGAGCCGACGAATCATCTCGATGCGCTGGGCCGCCGGAAGTTAGCGGCGTATCTGGCCCGGAAGCGGGGGTTCATCCTGGTTTCCCACGACCGGGCGTTCCTGGACGGCTGCGTGGACCATATCCTATCCATCAACCGGGCGGATATCGAGCTGCAAAAGGGAAACTTCTCTTCCTGGCAGGAAAACCGCCTGCGTCAGGACCGGTATGAGCTGGCGGAACAGGAAAAACTGAAAAAGGACGCGGCTCGGCTGGAGCAGGCGGCGCGGCGCACGTCCGTGTGGTCGGACAGGACGGAGCAGCGCAAGTACGGCTCCCGCAACAGCGGATTGCGGCCGGACCGGGGATATCTGGGCCATAAATCCGCCAAGCTGATGCAGCGGGCCAAAACGGTGGAGCGCCGCCGGGAGGCGGCGTTGGAGGAAACGAAGGGACTGCTGAAAAATCTGGAGCGGGAGGAGCCGCTGGACCTGTGGCCGGAGCCGTATCCCGGACGCCGCCTGCTGGAGGTGCGGGACCTGACCGTCCGCTGGGGCGGGCGGCAGGTATGCGGTCCGGTGTCCTTCACCGTAGAGCCGGGGGACCGGGTCCGGCTGGCGGGGCGGAACGGCTGCGGTAAGACGAGTGTGCTCCGTATACTCCTGGGGGAGCTGGCGCCGGAGGAGGGGAGCGTCCAGCGGGGCAGCGGGCTGAAGATCTCCTATGTGAGCCAGAGCACGGCGGGCCTGACCGGTACGCCGGCGGACTACGCCCGGCAATATGGCCTGACGGAGCACCGCTTCAAGGCGATTCTGCGCAAGCTGAATTTTTCCAGGGAGCAGCTGGAGCAGGACATGGCGTCCTACAGCGGCGGGCAGAAAAAGAAGGCGCTCCTGGCCCGGAGTCTCTGCGAAGAGGCCCATCTATACCTCTGGGACGAGCCGCTGAATTTTGTGGATCTCTTTTCCAGGATGCAGATCGAAGCGCTGCTGGAGGAAGTAAAACCAACGATGGTATTCGTGGAGCACGACGCGGCGTTTGCGGAGCGCGTCGCCACGAAGGTGGTGGCCCTGTAAGGAAACGCGTATCCGTGGCGGGAGTTTCGTGTGCCGCCGCAAAAAATTTTTTCGTTCCATGCAGCAAAACGGGGTGCAAAAGCGTGTTATGAGTGAAGGGAGGGCGAGAGCGATGAACGACGGGTCCAGACGGCCGATGGACTGGGAAGCGCTGCTTTTTCGCAATGAAAACCATATGTACCGCGCGGCCCTGGCCATCCTGGGCAACCGGGAGGAAGCCAGGGACGCGGTGCAGGATGCGCTTTTGAAGTATCTTGAAAAGCGCCCGGCCCTGAAGGATGAAGAACACGAACGCGCCTGGCTGCTGCGGGTGACGGTGAACGGTTGCAAGAGCCGCCTGCGGTCCCCCTGGCGGAAGCGGCGGGTGGAGCTGTGCGCGGCCCTGGAAACGGCTGCGCCGGAGGAAGCGGACCACGAGGAACTGTTGGCGCTGGAAGCGCTGCCCGATCAAGACCGGGCCGCCATCCACCTGCACTACTACGAGGGCTATACCACCGCGGAGATCGCCGCCATGACGGGCGAGGCGGAGGGGACGGTCCGTTCCCGCCTCCACCGGGCAAGGCAGAAGCTGCGGCGCATACTGGAAGGAGAAGATGCGATATGACCTATCGGGATTACATGGACCGCCAGTGTGTGGACGAAGAGACCCACGCCCGCCTGCTGGCGCTGGAGGGAAGAAAACGGCGGCGTCCTTACGGAAAAGCGGCGGTCGCCGCGGCGCTGTGCTGCGTGATCGGACTGGGCGTTTACGGCCTGGGCGCAGCGGGGACGCGGGAGCATCCTGCGGACCTGCCGGACAGTTTCGGGATCGGCGAAGAAAGCATCTACCTCTATCGCCCCGACTTGTCGGAGCTGCCGAAGCTGACCTTTACCAAAGGAGACAATGGGGCAACGGCGGCGCTGGATATTGCCCCGCCAAAGGGGTGGTTCGTATTGGAGCCGTCCATGGAGACGTTCGCGGCGGTGCTCGGTCAGCGGGAACTGCTGCACTTTGAGGGCGAGGACGTCTGCCGGTACTACGACGTTTCCGCAGAGGTGATCTACGGCGGAGACGGCACGGTCTGGATCGCATCCCTGACCGGAAGGGACCGGGAAACGGGATATGACGTGTTCCACGTCGAGCTGTCCCCGGACGGCCTGCCGCCGGCCTGTATGCCCTTCAACGGTGACGAGAGCTGCACGGTCTGGGGCACGCCGGTGCGGGCCGGTATGTACCGGCTGAAGGGGAATGAATACGGCGGCAGGACCGTGACGGAGTATGTGGCCACCTTTGTGCGCGAAGGGGAAGAGACGGTGGGCGCGCGGATCAACGTGACCATGGCGGACGCCGCCGCGGGTGAGGAGCTGATGACCCGTATCGTTTCCCAGCTGTTGCGCCCGGAGCATGTCCTGATGCTGGCACCCCTTGCGCCGGCGGAGATCCCGGAATGGCGGAGCGAGCAGCTGACGGAGGAAAACGCGGCCCGTGCCGAGGAAGGCTTTGGAGCGTACCTGCCCACGGCCCTGCCCGAGGGCTTCCGGTTTTCCGGCGCATGGCGGGAGCTGGGCCAGGATCGGGACTATCTCAGCATGGAGTGGGAATGGGGGGAGTATTTCTGCTTCGTTACCGTGAACCGTTTGCCGGAGGACCCGGTCCCGGTGGAGATCGATAACCCCGCGTCCTGGGATCTGCACCTGTATAACAGCGTCGATAAGCCGAACCCGCCGGAGGAGTACTGGGATAGCGTGGCCTGCCCCGTGTTCCGGGCGGAGGACGTGACGCCGGAGGTGATCGAAAAACGGCTGTACGCCTATCCGAAGGATAAAAAGAGCCGCGCGGAATTCTGCGTGCTCTTCCCGGACGGCGTACAGGTGCGCTGGTACGGCTGCGGCACCGTGGAGGAGATCTGGACGGCGCTCTGCTCCATCCCCGCCTTTGCAAATCAAGTGTGAGGACGATGCAATTTTTCCGCAAAAGCAGCATTACTGTTTATTGAGACTTTTGAAATAAGAAAACCGCCCCGCAGGAGGATTCCAGCGGGGCGGTTTGATCTGTTTTATGAAAAATGCGTCAGGGTGTACGCCTTGATCTTCTGCCAGCTTTCGTCGCTCAGGTCGTGCTCGATGCGGCAGGCGTCGACCCGGGCGTTTTCCGCTGATACGCCCAAAGCCAGCAGCAGCTGCGTCAGGATGCGGTGGCGCTCATAGATGCGCGCGGCGATCTCCATGCCGGCGTCCGTCAAGGTGATCAAACTGCTGCCGTCCATTTCGATGTATCCGTTTTCTCGCAGCTTTTTCATGGCGATGCTCACGCTGGGCTTGGAAAAGTTCAGCTCATTGGCGATGTCGATGGAACGGACCTGGCCGTTTTTCTCCTGAAGCATCAGAACGGCTTCCAGATAATCCTCGGAAGATTCATAAATGCGCATAGCGGTCGTTTCACCCCGATTCCGGCCTTGTTGATGTTAGAATACCATAAAAGCGGGCCATAATTCAAGAGGGTGTTGTGAAAAGAGGAAAAACGTGGTATGCTGTGTCAAAAAAGCGGGAATGCTTCAAGGGGGAAAACGTATGGAGCGCGTGATCTGTCTGCTCATTGGCTACGGCTTCGGCCTGGTTTTGTTTGCGGAGCTGGTGGCGAAGCTGCGGCTCCACCAGAGCGCCAGAACGGTGGGCAGCGGCAATCCCGGTACGGCGAACATCACCCGTCAGTTGGGAATCAAATGGGGGCTGGCCACCCTGACCGGGGACCTGCTGAAAACGGGCTGCGCCTGTTGGCTCTGCGCGGCCCTGTTCCCCCAGCTGGGACGGCTTGTGTACCTCTGGGCGGGTCTTGGCGTCACCCTGGGACACAATTTTCCCCTGTGGACGCGGTTTCGCGGCGGCAAGGGCGTGGCGACGACCTGCGCGTTCACCGTGCTGTTTGCGCCCCTGTGGGGCGGCGCGTGCGTGCTCCTGGGCGGCACGGTGGTCCTGGCGACGGGATACCTCCCGGTGGGGGCCGTCGTGATCACGGCGGCGGCGCTGCTGCCCGCGGGACGCTTCGGCGGCGCCGAGGGTCTTGCCTTGGCGTGCGTTGCCCTGCTGCTGATGGCCGACCGCCATCATCCCGGACTGGTGCGGGCGCTGGAGGGGAAGGAGCGCCGGGCTTTGCGGCGGAAAAAGGAAGGAGCGGCGTGAAAATTTATAGAAAATCAATGAAAAGTTCATTGATTGTTCATACATCGGCCCCTGGAAAGATTTACTTTTGCTTTTGAAAATGATAAAATAAAAACAGAAACACATGTTATATGTGGCTGTACCAATCAACCATGAATCAAAAAAGGAGTTGTAAGATTATGGCAGAATTTAACTTTAAGAACATTTTTCTTGCCGGCGTCGGCGCGACGGCTTACTCCATGGAGAAGGCCCAGGAGCTGGTGGACGATCTTGTCAAGAAGGGCGAGCTGACGGTCCAGCAGGGCAAAGCGGTCAATGATGAATTGAAGCACAATATGTCCGAGCATCTGCGTACCGTGGCGGATAATATTGAAAACGCCGGCAGAAAGGCGGGCGACTTTGTGACCGGCGTGGCGGACGATCTGGCCGGTGAAGTGGCCGAGGCTGCGGTGGACATTCTGGACAAGGTGGATCAGATGACAGCCGAGCAGCGCGCCGCCCTGAAGGAGAAGCTGGAGCAGCTGGATCGATCGGACGAAGAAGCGTAACGCACCATGGCTGAACAGCGGAAGACCGGCGCGGAGGAGTCCGCGCCTGCGCGCCGCGGGAAGAAAAGCAGCCGTTTGTATGAAATTGTAGAGATTCTGCGGCGGAACGACATCATTCATGGCGTGACGCCGCAGAAACTGCCTGTGCTGCTGGAGGAACTGGGGCCGACCTTTGTCAAGCTGGGGCAGATCATGTCCATGCGTTCGGACATGATCCCCCAGCGCTATTGCGATGAACTGAAAAAGCTGCGCACGGCGGTGGCGCCCATGCCCTTTGACGAGGTGCGCAAAATCCTGACCGAGCAGTATGGAAAGCCGCCGGAGGAGATTTTTTCCGCCATTACCGAGCAGCCCCTTGGCTCGGCCTCTGTGGCCCAGGTCCACGCGGCCCGGCTGCTCAACGGGCGGGATGTGGTCATCAAGGTCCAGCGCCGGGGCATCCATCAGATCATGGAGCAGGACATCGCCATCATGCGCCGGGCGTCCCATCTTCTGCGCATCGTACCCGCCGCGGGGGACGTGATCGACTTCAACGGCCTGCTGGATGAGTTCTGGACGGTGTCCCAGCAGGAGATGAACTTCCTGGTGGAGGCGGAGCATCTGGAGCGTTTTGCGGCCCTGAACGACGGGGTGGCTTACGCGGCCTGCCCCGCGGTCTACCGGGAATTGAGCACCTCCTCCGTGCTGGTGATGGAAAACGTGACGGGGCTGCCCATCGACCATATGGAGCAGCTGCGCGCGCTGGGCTACGACATGGAGGAGATCGCCCGGAAGCTGGCGGATCACTACATTAAACAGATCTTAGACGACGGCTTTTTCCATGCGGACCCCCATCCGGGCAATATCATCATCCGGGGCGGACAGATCGTCTGGCTGGACCTGGGCATGATGGGTACGCTGTCCAGCCGCGACCGGCAGCTGTTCCGCGCAGCGATGCTGGCGGTGACGAAGCAGGATATCTACGAGCTGGAAAACGCCATCATGTCCCTGGGCGTGGTCAAGGGAAAGGTCAATCACAACGAGCTGTATGAAGATATCCGCATCTTTGTGGACCGCTACGGCAACAGCGATCTGGCTGATTTGAACCTGGGCAGGATCCTTTCGGAGATCATGGACATCGCCGCGCGCCACCGCATCGGCCTGCCCAACGGCGTCACCATGCTCATCCGCGGTATTTTGACCATTGAGGGCGTGTTGGAGGATTGCAGTCCCAACACAAGCCTGATGCAGATTTTGGCGGAGCATTTTTCCGCCTCGGTGTTCAACGCCCGCAGCGCGGAAAAAGAGATCCAGCACCTGCTGCGCAAAGCGGCGGGCAACGTGGAAAAGATCAGCGATATCCCGCTGAATCTGGCGGACATCATCAAGATGACGGTGCGCGGCCAGACGAAGATCAACTTGGAGCTGACTGGCTCGGAGGAGCCGCTGGGCAAGGTGGACCGCATGGTGGACCGTTTGATCTTCGGCATCATCGACGGCGCGCTGCTGATCGGTTCCAGTATGCTGTGTACGACAAATATGAATCCGAAGGTGCTGGGCATCCCCGCCATTGGGGCCGCAGGCTTTTTCATTGCCTTTGTGCTTTCGGGCGTCCTGCTGGTCGATATTTTCAGGAAACGAAAATAAAAGCGCCGCCCGACCTGCCGGTGGCGGGGCGGGCGGATATGGCGCGTACAGCCGGGATGAAACGGAAAAAAGAAACAATGGGAGGAAAGAACGATGAATTGGAAAAAACAGCTGGCGCTGCTGGCGGCGCTCTGTCTGTCCCTCGGGCTGCTGGCCGGCTGCGGAAACAGCGGCGACGGCGGCAGCGGCGGCGATGTGCCGTCCTCCGGCGGGGAGGACGGCGGAGACGGCGGCGCGGAGCTGCTCAGCGGCAAGCATCATGTGACCATCGAGGTCCAGGATTACGGAACCATCGAGGTGGAACTGGACGCGGATGCCGCGCCGGTCACCGTGACGAATTTTGTCAACCTGGCGAAGGACGGCTTTTATGACGGTCTGACCTTCCACCGCGTGGCCCCGGGCTTCGTCATCCAGGGCGGCGACCCGGAGGGTACCGGCAACGGCGGCAGCGGAGAGCGCATCAAGGGCGAATTTGCCGCCAACGGCGTGGAGAACCCCCTTTCCCACACCCGCGGCGCCATCTCCATGGCCCGGGCCGATCCTTATGACACCGCATCGTCTCAGTTTTTCATCGTACAGGAGGACACCTATGTGTCGAGCCTGGACGGGATGTACGCGGCTTTCGGTTATGTGACTTCCGGTATGGAGATCGTGGATCAGATCTGCGAGCAGGTCCCGGTAGCGGATATGGTTACGGGTTTTGTAGAAAAGGAGTTCCAGCCGGTCATCACAAGCATCACCGTGGTGGATTGACAGAAGATACGGAACGGTCAAAAACAACAGACAAAAAGCTCCCTGGGCAGAGACGCAAGCCTGCCGGGGAGTTTTTTTTGCCCCGCGGGAGGGCCGGTGGAAAAAAGTCCCAATAGTGACAATTTGGAAACGTGTTTTGTAATCCTCCTGTTGTTGACCGGCTGTTTTCAGGTGATATACTGCTGGCAGAAAAAAGAAAAAGAGGTTTTGTGTATGTCAAGAAAACTGACGGCGGCAGTATGGGCGCTGCTGCTCCTTTTGACCGTTTCCCTTTCCGGCTGCGGAGGAAACGCGGCGGATGCGCCGGACTCCGCCTCGTCCGAAGAAGGCGGCGCGCTCCAGGCAGAAACTCTGCCCGGCGTGCCGGAACCGTATGTCATCCTTGACCCTACGGTCATGCCGGAGGACGGCGTGCGGGACGGCGTGACTTACGTTCCCTATGACGGGGTGGTGGAGCATCTCTTTTTCCACCCTGTGGTAGCGTACCCGGAGCTGGCCTTTGACGGCGACGGGCAGGAAAACGGGATCGACGATTTTATGGTCACTGCGGGGGAGTTTCAAAAGATCCTGCTGAGCGTCTACCAGCGGGGGTACATTTTGGTGGACATCGGCGACGTGTGGCGGGAGGACAAAAACGACGCCGGGGAGGCGGTGATGGTCCGCAATACCCTGTACATCCCCGAGGGGAAAAAGCCGCTGATTTTCTCCTATGACGATACGAACTACTACCCCTACATGCTGGAAAACGGCTTTACCTACAAGCTGGTCTTAGGCGAGGACGGAAAGGTCTGGTCCAGTGGCCTGGACCCCCAGGGCAACGAAGTGGTCAGCCGGGACCTGGACGCCATCCCGATTTTGGACAGGTTCGTGGAGGAGCACCCGGATTTTTCCCCCTTCGGGGCCAAAGCGTGCCTGAGTCTCACCGGCTATCAGGGAATTTTGGGATACCGCACCCAGACCGACACCAAAAGCTGGACTGAGGAGCAGGAGGCCAACCGTCAAAAGGAGGTTGAAGCGGTCAAGCCCATCGTGGCGGAGCTCAAGCGCACCGGATGGACCTTTGGCAGCCATACCTGGGGACATATCCATTTGGGTGGCAGCAGCATGGGAAAGATCCGGTCCGACACGGAGCGGTGGTTGGAGGAGGTGGGGAGCATCGTCGGCCCCACAAAGATCCTCTTTTATCCCCATGGGGAGCGACCGGACGGCGACGATTGGAAGCAGACGGGCGAGACGTTCCGGTACTTGCAGGGGAAAGGCTTCCGGGTGTTCTGCTCCGTGGGGGTCGAGAGCTTCAGCTGCATCAAAAAGGATATCTGCGCTGTCATCTGCGACCGGCTCCATCCCGACGGCACCACTTTGCGCAGCAAGTATGTTGACAAGCGGTATGGCCGCTTTTACGACGTGCGGGAGATCATCGATTTGGACGCCCGCCCGCAAAGGGAGGTGGGCTGGCAGTGAGACCGGAAAAGAGCCGGCCCGGCAGACCGTGTGGGGAGCAGCGGGAAAAGCCGCCGGAGAAGTCCGTTTCCCTCCTGGGGCTGGCTTTGCTGGTCCTGGTGGGAATCGCGCTGAACGAATTGTTCCGCCTGGCGGGCCGGGCGCTGGACTTGCCCTGGGATGTGCTCCGTCTCTGGTTTGGACTGTCTCTGGCGGTGCTGGCGGGAGCCTTGGCGGTCTTTTTCTTGTGGAGCCGGCGGCGCAGCCGCTTTCACAGGGAGGCCGTCGCGCTGCTGCCCCTGATCGAGACAGATGTGGATGCTTACATCGCCGGATATGAAGGGATGAAAAGACGGTGGAAGGGCGCGTTTTACCAGCGCTACATCTGCCTGAACCTGGTGGCGGGCTATCACGACAGAGAGGATTTTGAAACCGCTGCCCGGCTGCTCCGTGAGGCGGCGTCCTATGGTCTGCCAGGGATCGCGCGGACGGTGTGGGCCTCGGATCTGGCCATGACGGCTTTCCGCTGCGAGCAGTGGGAAGAGGGGCTGGCGGTGATGGCGCAGGAGCAGGCGGCGCTTCGGAAAATGGAAGCTGTGGACGATGCGGGCACCGCGGCCGTCCGGGCGGTCCTGTCCCTTTACGTTTTGATCGCTGAGGGCCGCCGGGAAGAGGCTTGCCAGGCGCTGCCCCAGGCGGAAGCCCTTGCCGGCAGCAGCCGCACCCAGAAGTCTCTGTCCCATATCCGCAGCGTGCTGGCGCGGACGGAAAAAAACGGCGTGTCCGGGCCCCGGACAGGCAGCGATAAGGAAATGCCTTGTGAATACTTTCACAATTTCTCTGCGAATTGAAGATTCTTACAGAAATATGCTAAAATACTTCTGCTTTTTCTACATATCTGCTACATTATGAACAAGAGATGGCGCCAACAGGCGCTGTTGCTGCAAGTTCTGTTTTACGCTATGGGAGAAAAAACAAGGAGGTAATTGAAAAATTATGAGCAAGACGTTTCCGAAATTATTTACGCCTGGCAAGATCGGCACCCTGGAGCTGAAAAACCGGATTGCCAAAGCACCCCAGTCCTCCGGCATGAACAACATGGACGGCACGGTCTCCGAGCGCGCCATTCGCTATTATCGCGATCAGGCCGCCGGCGGCACGGGCATGATCATCGTCGAGTACGCCTATGTGGACGATATCGGCGCAAAGTCTGCCCATTGCCATCTGGGTATTTCCAACAACGAGCATATCCCCGGCCTGGCCTGGCTGGCGGAGAACATCCGTGAGATGGGCGCGGTCCCCGCGATCCAGATCGAGCACTGCGGCCGTCAGAAGTTCCTGGGCACCCAGCCCATCAAGGCGCCTTCCGCCATCGCATGGCCCAAGCTGTATGCGGACCATGGCATGGAAGCGATTCCCCAGGAGCTGACCATCCCCGAGATCCACGAGATCGTTAAGTGCTTCGGCGATGCTGCGCTGCGTGCGAAGAAGGCCGGCTTTGAGCTGGTGGAGATCCACGGCGCCCACGGCTATCTGCTGACCAACTTCTTCTCTCCCACCACCAACCACCGCACCGATATGTACGGCGGCACCCTGGAGAACCGCTGCCGTATCTACTTCGAGATCATTGAGGACGTCCGCCGCAAGGTTGGCCCTGACTATCCTGTCACCATCCGCCTCAGCGGCACCGACTATGAGCCCGACGGCTTCGGCATCGAGGATACCATTTACCTGGCCAAGGGTCTGGAAGCCCGCGGCATCGACGCCATCGACGTTTCCGGCGGCGACCATCACACCATGATCCATCAGGTCAGCCCCATGGCAATCAACACCTGCCACAACGTCTGGGCTGCGGAAGCGCTGAAGAAAGAACTGTCCATTCCCATCATGGCTTCCGGTTCCATCACGCTGCCGGAGTATGCCGAGGATATTTTGGAGAGCGGCAAGGGCGACTTCGTCGTGCTGGGCCGTCCCCTGTGGGCAGACCCCGAGTGGAGTAAGAAGGCCGAGGAAGGCCGTCCCGAGGACATCCGTCCCTGCATCCGCTGCAACGAAGGCTGCCTGCAGCGCACCTTCTTTGATTATAAAGCTGTTACCTGCGCAGTCAACCCGGTCATCAGCCGCGAGGGCGAGCTGAAGATCCAGCCTGCGGAGACCAAAAAGAAGGTCGCCGTGGTCGGCGGCGGCGCTGCCGGTATGGAGACGGCCCGCGTGGCCAAGCTCCGCGGCCATGACGTGACCATCTTCGAGGCACAGGACCGCATGGGCGGCCTGCTGAACGAGGCGGCTGCGCCGGAGTTCAAGGAAGACATCCGTCACTTCCAGAAGTATCTGGAGACTCAGGTGGAGAAGCTGGCGATCCCCGTGGTGCGTAAGATGGCAGAAGCGAAGGATCTGCAGGACTTCGACGTCGTTGTCAGCGCCACCGGCTCTACCCCGGTCAAGCCCAACATCCCCGGCGCAGACAAGGCCATTGCCATGGACGCGCTGACTGCGATCAATGACGCCAAGAAGGTTGGCAAGAAGGTCGTCGTGATCGGCGGTGGTCTGGTTGGTACTGAAACGGCTCTGGATCTGGCGGAGAACGGCCATGATGTCACCGTCGTGGAAATGCTGCCTCAGATTATGAACGACGTTGCTGCAACCGACTTTATTGCCTACACCGAGCGCATCGCCAAGACGGATATGAAGGTTTTCGCTTCCACCCGTCTGGAAGAAGTGACCGACAAGGGCGTGGTTGTTTCCAACAAGAAGCAGGGCACG
>CANSLL010000036.1 GCA_947647695.1 uncultured Clostridia bacterium
CTGTACGCTTATCCGTGCGTATCATTCAGCTTCATAAGAAAAACCGGCACACGTTCCGGCCGGTTTCCTGTCATGCGCAGCGATCTACGCCATACAGTTTTCTCAGCCGCCCGATTTTCGGACATACTCCGCAGAAGTTACCGGGCCAGGCCCGCAATCTCCTGCTTCATCGCATCTTGCAACGCTTCCGGGCATATCATGCCCTTTTGCGCGCTCCATTATCATACAACACGCCCGGCGCGCTGTCAAGTAAATTTTCGATTTATTTTACAATTTTTTGAAGTTTTTTTCGTGACAAATGCTGATTTTTATGTGCGCCGCCTTTTTGTGGACATTCTGCCCAAATTTTGTGATCTTATGCCTCCTTTCCCCATCAAAAAGCAAATACATACCAAAAAAGTCCTGACACCCGGTCAAGCCGGGGTCAGGACTTTCCCATTTAGATGTTGCTCAGGTCAAACGCTTCATCATTGACAAGGAGCGTCTTGTCATTTTTCCAGCGCAGGCGAAACGTTTCCTGCCACGCGCCCTGGCAAAGGCACGCGGACCGGTTCGAGAACTGCCCGATCAAAACCGCCACCGGCTCCCGGTTGCGCCACGCCACTACTTGTGTACCGCCGCCCAAAGCGCCTTGGTCATACTCCACCACAGCAGCAATATACGTCTCCCCGGGAGACGTGACCATTTCAAGCACCGTGGTATTTCCAAACGTCCCCAGCACGCACTCCAGCAGCAAAGCAAGCAACAAGATAAGGAACAGCAACGCCGATACGGCCAGACTCCCCCATTTCAAAGCGCCCGGACAGCCTGCGCGCAAGCAGGCCAGTACGGCGCAGCCGCAACACAGCACGATCATGGATGCTGAAAGAGGGCCTCCACAGGACACCGCAAAACAAAACCCGCACACGGCAGCCAACGGACAGGCCCAAAAGGTCCACGCCGTTCGGTCCACGCCGTTCGGTCCCCGCCGCCCGGCCACAGCAGCAGTGCCGTGATTCCCAAGACAGAAAGGGTGATTCCTGTCAAAACAGCACCAGGGGCGTAGAGGGAAAATTCATATTCCAACAGCCAACCGGCTCCATGCAGCGCAGGCACAACGCCGTACACCGCGCAAAGAAGCAGTCCCCAAGCGCTCCTTCTTTGCCAACGTATCGTCAATACGCCACGCCCCAGTAGACCATCTTCACGGCGGGCTTTCCGCACACGGGGCAAACATCGCCCAAATGCTCCTGGGCGAAGGGGATGCAGCGGCTGGTCATGCCCGCCTGCTCCTTCATGGCAATCTCGCACGTCTCGCTGCCGCACCACATGGTCTTGACGAAGCCGCCCTTCTGCTCCTGGACCGCCTTGGCCTCCTCCAGGGTCGCGGCGGCGTAGGTATGCTCCGCCAAGTTCCGGGCGGCTTTGGCGTACAGGGCGTCATGGACCTCGTCCAGCAGGCGGGCCACGGCGGTCTCCAGCTCCGAAAGGGCAACAAAGGACTTTTCGCCGTTGTCCCGGCGGGCGACCACACACTGCTCCTTCTCCATATCCTTCGGCCCGATCTCGATGCGCAGGGGCACGCCCTTCATCTCGTACTCGGCGAATTTCCAGCCGGGGGCCTTGTCCGAATCGTCCATCTTCACCCGGATACCCGCAGCCGTCAGGCGGTCCACCAAGGCGCCCGCCGCCTCCAGGACGCCGGGCTTGTGCTGGGCCACGGGAATGATGACTGCCTGGATGGGGGCGATGCGGGGCGGCAGGACGAGGCCGTTGTCATCGCCGTGGGTCATGATGATGCCGCCGATCATACGGGTGGACACGCCCCAGGAGGTCTGGAAGGGATGGTGGAGCTGGTTGTCCTTGCCGGTAAAGGTGATGTCGAAGGCGCGGGCAAAGCCGTCGCCGAAGAAATGGCTGGTGCCGGCCTGGAGGGCCTTGTGGTCGTGCATCATGCACTCCACGGTGTAAGTCTCCTCGGCGCCGTTGAACTTCTCCTTCTCGGTCTTCTGCCCCTTCACCACGGGCATGGCCAGGACGTTTTCCAAAAAGTCGGCGTAGATGTTGAGCATCTGCTGGGTCTCCTCCCGGGCCTCGTCCGCCTCGGCGTGCATGGTGTGGCCCTCCTGCCAGAGGAATTCCCGGTGGCGCAGGAAGGGACGGGAGGTCTTTTCCCACCGCAGGACGCTGCACCACTGGTTGTACAGCTTGGGCAGGTCGCGCCAGGAATGGATGATGTTCTTATAGTGCTCGCAGAACAGCGTCTCGGAGGTGGGACGGACGCACAGGCGGTCCTCCAGCTGCTCGTTGCCGCCCATGGTGATCCAGGCGCACTCCGGGGCGAAGCCCTCCACATGGTCCTTTTCCTTTTGCAGCAGGGACTCGGGGATCAGCACAGGGAGGTAAACGTTTTCGTGGCCTGTCTCCTTGAAACGCCGGTCCAGCTCCCGCTGGATGTTTTCCCAGATGGCGTAGCCATAGGGACGGTAGATGAACATCCCCTTGACGGAGGTGTAGTCGATCAGCTCCGCCTTGGTGCACACGTCGGTGTACCACTGGGTGAAGTCCACGTCCATGTTGGTGATGGACTCGACCTGTCTTTGATCTTTCGCCATAATTCTCATTCCTCATTTATATATTATAGGTATCGTTTTCCGTTTTTCCGCCGCGCCCCGATGCCGGGCACTGCGGACCTTGTGTATTGTATGCCATTGAAAAAAACTTGTCAAGCGGATGTGGGAAGAAGCCGCGGGAAAAAGGGTTTTTGCAGCCCGTTCCGGGAGCGCGTTGACATTTGGAACCGTTCGGGATACAATGCAAGGCAGAAAAACAGAACGTCCCGGAGGTCATTGCTATGGACAAAGCCATTTTATATGTACACGGAAAAGGCGGGTGCCCTTCAGAGGCGGAGCAGTACCGGAAAAACTGTCCGGGGTTCGACCTGATCGGGACCGACTATACCGGCCCCTTTCTATGGACCGCAGCAAAAGGGATCCGGTCCGCCTACGACAGCGCCCGCACGCGGTATGACCGGATTTTCCTCCTCGCAAACAGCATCGGCGCGTACTTTGCAATGAACGCGCTTCAGGATCAGGCCGTGGAGCGGGCGCTGCTGATCTCGCCCGTATTGGATATGGAACAGCTGATCCTGGACCTGATGCGTCAGGCCGCCGTGTCGGAAAAAGACCTGCGGGAAAGAGGGGAGATCCCCACGGACGCCGGAGAAACGCTGTCCTGGGACTATCTATGCTATGTTCGGGAGCATCCGATCCTGTGGAACGTCCCCACAGAGATCCTGTACGCGGAGAACGACGCGCTGATCCCCCGCCGGACGGTCGACCGGTTCGTCCGGGAGCACTCCGTCCATCTCACGGTCATGGAAAACGGGGAGCACTGGTTCCACACCAGGGAGCAGACGGACTTTTTAGACGCCTGGATGAAAAACGCCATACGCTGACACCCATTTTCCGGGCAGTGATCCCCCGCAGATCACTGCCCGTTTGCACCCTTTGTGAAACAGCGTCCCTTCTCCGGCGTCGGGAAACCGAAAACGGTTTTTTTATTTTTTCCTCCCGTGCCAATAAAACGGCCCGCAGGAGGCGTCATAGAGGATGAAGGGAGGTTCGATTCCATGGATGACACCCAGCTGCGCGAAACACTTGACCTGGTGCGCCAGGGCGACCGGGACGCCTTTGAGGCCCTTTACGAGGAGATGAAAACGCCCCTTTTCACCGTCCTGTACCGCATCACCCAGGACCGCGCCTTGTCCGAGGACCTGCTGCAGGAGGTCTTTGTCAAGCTGTTCCGCACGCCGCCGCCCTCCTCTGTCCGAAAGCCCCGCGCCTATCTGTTCCAGTCCGCCCGCAATCTGGCCCTGGACGCCCTGCGCCGTCAAAAGCCCTGGGCCGGTCTCGACAGCTGCGCCCATCTGCCGGGAGACGATCCGGCGGAGCATCTGCTGCGGCTGGACCTGGAACAGGCCCTTGCGCAGCTCGATCTATCCGAACGCCAGATCGTCGCGCTGCACCTCAACGGCGGTCTGACCTTCCGGGAGATCGCCGCCGGGATGGGCCTGCCCCTGGGCACGGCGCTCTGGAAATACCGCAAGGCGATCGCCCGTCTGCGGTCGCTGCTGAATGGAGGTACCCTATGAAAAAGACATTGCTTTGCGCCGTCCTCTGCCTGACCGTCTTTGCCCTGACGCCCGCCGCGGCAGCCGCGCCGGAGGCGCAGTATGACGTTTTACCCGCCCCCGTCGATTCCTTGCCGCAAGAGTTGCCGCAATCGAAACAGCCCGACATCGCAAGCGCCGGGCCGGAACCGGACAGGGAAGCGGCCGGACCCGCGGCCCCTTTGCCGGATGCTCCCCCGGATGCGGCCGCAGATGCTCCCGCCGGCGGCTCTGGCGCGGAGATGTTCCCCTACGGCGCGCCCGTGGACAGCGTGTATCCCAACGCCGGCGCATTGTACGAGCATTGGATGCGCAGTCAGGAACGCTACGAGGCAAGCCCCTATCCGCCTTATATCTGCGGCGTATGGAGCACCGACGGCGATCCGACCCATCTGACCTTTGCCGTGACAAAGGACGAGGCGGGGGAAGCGGGCAAGGAGGAGATCCTGTCCCAGATCGCCGACAGGAGCACCGTCTCCTTCACCTATCAAAGCTACCCTTACGCCGTCCTTTGGGCGGCCCAGCTGGATTTGCAGACCCGCCTTGGCGACGGGACCGGCGCTTTCGCCATCGGCATCCACGAGATGGACAACACCGTCCACATCTCCATCGACATGGACAACGAAAACGCCGCCGTTTTTATGGAAGAGGCCTATGCCCAGTACGGCGCTATGCTCTGCTTCGAGGACGGCGACGGGATCACGCTGACCTCCGAGGCGCTCATCGCCAGCACCTATGACGCGGGCGGCGGCTCTGTCTGGCGGCTTGCCCTGTGCTGCGCCCTGGCCCTGGCCGTCTTTGGCACAGCCGCCTTCGTGCGCAGCCGCCGGACGCCGGTATACCAGACCGTCCGCGGAAGCGCCCCGGCGCCCATGAGCCGCAGCGCCGTGGAAAACGCCCTGCGGGAAAGCACTCTCACGCCGGACGCCGGTGTGCTCCGAGCCATCCGCCAGGAGCTGGACGGCTCCGGCGGGTCCTAAAAACGCGGCCCTCCGGTATATTCTGCATCCAAAGGGAGCATCTTAGGAGCATGTAATGTGCTCCTAAGATGCTCCCTTTTTCGTCAAAAGCCCCGTCTGTCCGGCGGCAGTCCCCTGCTTTCGCGGAAAGACGGCGCGGAACTGTCCGCGCCGTCCTATGCCTTCATAAAAACTGCTTGAGCTGTTCGATGTTGCTTTCCTCCGCCGCCAGCAGGCGGTTCGCCAGCTGGAGCGTCTCCGGCTCCGCAGCGTACTGGTACGCATGGATGCGTTTGCTCATTTGGATCGTCCCCATGGTGCTGCCGCGGATCATCATCTCCGCCACCTTCGACGGCGACCGTCCCGTCAGCGGATTCAGCCGCACCGCCGCCCCCGCAGCCGCCGCCTTGCGGCTCTTCGGCGCGTCGGGCGTCCGCCCCGCGCGGCGCAGCGCTTCCTCCGCCGCGCCGCAGATCGCGCGGTACTCCGTCAGCTGGCTGCTCAGCGCCGTGCGCAGGTCCGGCCGGGATACCCTGCCGATCACCTCCGGCAGCGCCGAGACGCCCATGGACGCGTTTTGATAGATCTGGTCCAACAGCTCTGTGTTCTCACTCATTGGAACGTACCTCCCCTGTGCCTTCCGTAAAACGGTTCTGTAAAGCCGCGTCTTTGCGGCTCTCTGTTAGGATGGCTTGTTTTCGACGGTTTTTGCGCTGCGGGTCCTTCCTTTTTCTGGAAAATGGATTCTGTAACAAACCTGTAACACACAAACGGAACAGGGCATGGTATAATAATCCCAAACCGGACGCCGCGCCATGGCGCCGGGCGCAGCGGCACATACGTTGCCCGCTGCCGTAATTTTTTCAGAAAAGGAGTTGATGCGGTTGAAACGGATCACAGCGGCGCTTCTGGCGCTGTGCCTCGCCGCAGCCATGACCCTGCCGGTCTACGCCGCTCCCCCCAAGGCGGGCTTTGAAAACTTCCGGGAGATCAACACTTACGCCATCGACTCCTTTGCCGACGTGTCCGGTTGGTTCGCCGCCGACGTCGCCAGCGTGTACTCCCTGGGCCTGATGGAGGGCAGCACCGACGAAAACGGCGAGCGCAGCTTCCGCCCCGGCGGAAAGATCACCCTGGCCGAGACCGTCACCTTGGCCTGCCGCATCCGCAGCACCTATCTCTCCGACGGCGCGCAGTTCGAGCAGCGTTCGGTCTGGTACCAGTCCTATGTGGACTACGCGGTGGAAGCGGGCATCCTGTCCGGCGCAGAGGAATACGAGGACTACACCTGCGCGGCCACCCGCGCCCAGTTCGCGGCGATCCTGGCCAAGGCCCTGCCCGAGGAGGCCTACCGGGAGATCAACGCCGTGGAAATCGGCGCCATCCCTGACGTGAGCATGGAGGAAGGCTATTCCTTCAGCGTCTATAAGCTCTACCGGGCGGGCATCCTCACCGGCAGCGACGGCGCGGGCACCTTCAAGCCCGACGAGTCCATCACCCGCGGGGAAGCGGCGGCCATCACCGCCCGGATCGTGGCCCCGGACAAGCGGCTGAGCGTGGCGCTGTACGCGCCCCTTTATGTGGGCTTCACCATGGACAACAGCAACCAGGGCGGCGTCGTTATCACCGGACTGTCCATGACCACCGAGGGCGAACTGTGCTACCTGACCATGGAATTCAAGAGCCAGACCAGCCGCTTTTTATCCATCATGAACGCCTCGGAGAGCCTGTATATTTTGAAGGTGGTCGTCATCGATCCGGGCGTGGAGCAGTTCACCTTTGCCTTCCCCCTGTCGGCGCTGAAGGAGATCTATGAGGCCAGCAGCGATCCGGCGAAGGAGCAGATCATTATGGAGTTTTACGCCAGCGGCGACCCCGGCTCCGTCACGGACCGGTTCTATATCGCCATCGACCAGTTCTCCAAGTATTTTGCGGAGGACGGCGAGACGGACGAAGCCGAAGATGCAGAATAAAAAAGTATCGCGCTTTCCATCAAACTATGAGCAGGGCAGACCAAAACGGTCTGTCCTGCTCACAGTTTCAAAAAAGTGGCTTTGCCACTTTTTTGAGCGGGGATTTCACTGCGCTCTGCGCCTCACCTCCCGCTAATGGCGGGAGATTCGACGCTCGCTCCGCGCATAGTGTTTTCTCCGACGCACATGTCGCCGGAGAAAACGATTGAACTACTTTGCCGCCTGCGGGCGGCAAACTCCTGCGGAGGGCCTTTTTGACAGACTGAGCAGAGCAGACCAAAACGGTCTGCCCTGCTCTTTTTATGATGCCCGTTTTCCGAACTGCCCTTCCTCAGGCGACGGTCATCAGCAGCGTCCCGGCAGTGACCGCGGCAAGTCCTGCCGCCGCCTTTCCGCTCAGCCTTTCGTGGAACACCACATAGGAAAACGCCACCGTCACCAGGATGCTCAGCTTGTCCACCGGGACGACCACGCTGGCCGGTCCGTCCTGGAGCGCCCTGTAATAGCACAGCCAGCTCCCGCCCGTGGCAACGCCCGACAGGGCGATGAAGCCCAGCTCCCGGCGCGGGACGCGGCGCACCTCTCCGCTCTTGCCCGTCACCGCCACCATCAGCCACGCCATCGCCAGCACCACCACCGTGCGGACCGCCGTGCCCAGATTCGATTCGATCCCCGCGATGCCCACCTTGCCCAGGATCGCCGTCAGGCTGGCAAACAGCGCCGCCCCTGCGGCATAGAAAAACCAGCGTCCGCCCTGCTCCGCCTGTCCCGGCGCCGCCTTCTTCTCGATCATCAAATACGTCCCCGCGGCGATCAGCACGATGCCCACGCCCTGGAGCGGCCCCACCGGCTCATGGAACAGCAGCGCCGCCAGCAGGATCGTCAGCGGCGTGCTCGACTTGTCCACCACCGCCACCTTGTTCACATTCCCGATCTGGAGTGCCTTGAAATAGCAAAGCCAGCTCCCGCCCGTGGCCAGGCCCGACAACACCAAAAACAGCGCCGTCCGGGGGGTGATCTCCCCCAGCTGTCCCACCGAACCGGTCAGAAACGCCATCAGCCACGCAAAGGCCAGCACCACCACCGTGCGCAAAGCCGTCGCCACCGTGGCGTCCGCCGTCTTGACGCCGCACTTGCCCAGGATCGCCGTCAGGCCCGCAAACAGGGCGGAACCCACCGCAAACATCAGCCACACCGCCGCGCCGCCTCCTTTCTGTTCCTTTTATTATACCACCGTCCGCATTCCGTAACAACCGGCCCCGACCTCAAAAAAGCGCCGCCGGTCCCCTGCCGCGCCGGAAACCGTCCTGTTTTTTCCTCCGTGCACCCACCGCAGACAGACGTATCCATATTGAACTACAAAATGGTTGTCAATCCTCCTTATGTGTCAAAATACAGGAGAAACACCCGGAGACTGCCGGAGATTCTGCAACTTTTGAATATTTATATTGCAAAATTGCCTCTTCCATGGTAAACTGGTAATATGGATATTTTATACCGCAGGATGGGACGCGGATGCAGGATTTCCTGCATCCGGCGGCCGTATTGCGGGATGCCGTGATATTTTTATGGAAAAGGAGCGATTGTTTTGTCTGAACACCCGATCAAAAAGGTGCTGGTCGCCAACCGCGGCGAGATCGCCATCCGCGTGTTCCGCGCCTGCGCGGACCTGGAGCTGCGTACCGTCGCCATGTATTCCAAGGAGGATACTTACAGTCTTTTCCGCACCAAAGCGGATGAGTCCTACCAGATGAGCGAAAAGCTGGGACCCCTCGGCTCCTATCTGAACATCCCCGCCATCATCGACCTGGCCAAGCGCCGGAACGTGGACGCCATCCACCCCGGCTACGGCTTTTTGTCCGAGAACGCCGAATTTGCCCGCGCCTGCGAGGAAACCGGCATCGTCTTTGTCGGCCCGCCCTCCCGCGTACTGGCCCAGATGGGCGATAAGCTGGCCGCCAAGGAGACGGCCATCCGCTGCGGCGTGCCCATCATCCCCGGCGGCACCGCGCCGCTGAAGGACGGCGCGGAAGCGCTGAAAAAGGCAAAGGAGTACGGCTTTCCCATCATGCTCAAGGCAGCCGCCGGCGGCGGCGGACGCGGGATGCGCCGGTGCGACAGCGAAGAAGAGGTTCTGTCCGCCTTTGACCTGGTGCGCAGCGAGGCGGAAAAGGCCTTCGGCGACGACAGTATCTTTATCGAAAAATTCTTGGAGCAGCCCAAGCACATCGAGGTCCAGATCCTGGCCGATCAGTACGGCAACGTCGTCCACCTCCACGAGCGGGACTGCTCTCTCCAGCGCCGCTTCCAGAAGGTGGTGGAATTCACCCCCGCCTTCTCCGTGGACCAGAAGGTGCGGGACGCATTGTGCGCCGACGCGGTGAAAATCGCCCGGGAAGTGGGCTACGTCAACGCCGGCACGGTGGAGTTCTTAGTGGACCGCCAGGGCAATCACTATTTTATTGAGATGAATCCCCGCATCCAGGTGGAGCACACCGTCACCGAAATGGCCACGGGCGTCGACCTGGTGCGCGCCCAGCTGCTGATCGCCGGCGGCAAGCCCCTGAGCGACCCGGAGATCGGCATCACCTGTCAGGAGGACATCCGCCCCCGGGGCTATGCCATCCAGTGCCGCGTGACCACCGAGGACCCGGCCAACAACTTCGCCCCGGATACGGGCAAAATCACCGCCTACCGTTCCTCCGGCGGCTTCGGCATCCGCCTTGACGGCGGCAACGGCTACGCCGGCGCGGAGATTTCCCCCTATTACGACTCCCTGCTGGTCAAGGTCACCTGCCTCGATTCCACCTTTGACGGCGCCTGCCGCAAGGCGCTGCGGGCATTGAACGAAACAAGGGTCCGGGGCGTGAAGACCAACATCGCCTTTATCACCAACATCCTGACCAATCCCGTCTTCCGGGAGGGCCACTGCTATACGAAATTCATCGACGAGACGCCGGAGCTGTTCGACATCTCCGAGTCCCGCAACCGGGCCAGCAAGCTGCTGGAGTACATCGGCAATATTGTGGTCAACGACCCCAAGGCAGGAGAGAAAATGTATGAGCCCGCCCGGGTGCCGAAGGTCAAGGGCGCCATTCCCGACGGCTTGAAGCAGTATCTCGACGCCAACGGCCCCGCGGCCCTGTCCAAGCACGTCCTGGCGGAGAAAAAGCTGCTGATCTGCGACACCACCATGCGCGACGCCCACCAGTCCCTCCTTGCCACCCGCGTGCGTACCCGGGACATGGTCCGCGCCGCCGACGGGACAGCTAAGATCCTCCATCCCTGCTTCTCCCTGGAGATGTGGGGCGGCGCCACCTTCGACGTGGCTTACCGCTTCCTCCACGAGTCCCCCTGGGAGCGGCTGGACACCCTGCGTAAGGCCATCCCCAACATCCCCTTCCAGATGCTCTTGCGGGGCGCCAACGCCGTGGGCTACACCAATTACCCCGACAACGTCATCCGCACCTTTGTCCGCCTGGCGGCCGAGGGCGGCATCGATATCTTCCGCGTGTTCGACTCCCTGAACTGGCTGCCCGGCATGGAGATCGCCCTGGACGAGGTGCTCAAGCAGGATAAATTCGCCGAGGGCACCATCTGCTACACCGGCGATATCTCCGACACCACCAGGGAAAAGTACACCCTGAGCTACTATGTCAACCTGGCAAAGCAGCTCCAGGAGCGGGGCTGCCACGCCGTGGCCATCAAGGATATGTCCGGCCTGCTCAAGCCCTACGCCGCCCGGGAGCTGGTCAAGGCCCTCAAGGACGCCCTGGAGATCCCCATCCACCTCCACACCCACGATACCTCCGGCAACCAGGTGGCCGCAGTGCTCATGGCGGCGGAGGAAGGCGTGGACATCGTGGACCTGGCCATTTCGTCCATGTCGTCCCTGACCTCCCAGCCCTCGTTGAACGCCGTCGCCGCCGCCTTGGAGGGCCAGGCGCGGGATACGGGCATCGACCTGATGCAGCTCCAGCTGCTGACGGACTACTGGTCCGACGTGCGGGAGCGCTACGCGGAGTTTGAGTCCGATCTGAAGACGCCGGTCACCGATATCTACCGTTACGAGATCCCCGGCGGCCAGTATACGAACCTGAAGCCCCAGGTGGAGAGCCTGGGCCTGGGCACCCGCTTTGTGGAAGTCAAGGAGATGTACAAGAAGGTCAACGACATGCTGGGCGACCTGGTCAAGGTGACGCCCTCGTCGAAGATGGTGGGCGACATGGCGATCTTCATGGTGCAGAACGACCTGACGCCGGAGAATATCCTGGAAAAGGGCGCGGCGCTGAGCTATCCCGACTCCGTGGTCAGCTATTTTAAGGGCATGATGGGCCAGCCGGCCTGGGGCTTCCCGGAGGAGCTGCAAAAGATCGTTTTGAAGGGCGAGGAACCCATCACGGGCCGTCCCGGCGAGCAGATGCCGCCGGCGGACTTCGACGCGGCCCGCGCCCACCTGAAGGAATTGATGAGCGGGCTGCTCAGTCCCAAGGACGCAAAACTCCTGGGCCAGCGCCTGAAGGAGTTCAGCAACGGCGACCCGGCAGACCGGGCGGTGGTCTCCTGGTGCCTGTATCCCAAGGTGTACGAGGAATTCCTGGCCAAACGCCGGGAGTACGGCTACATCAGCCGCCTGGGCAGCCACATTTTCTTCCACGGCATGGCTCCCGGCGAAACGGGCCAGGTGGAGATCGAGGACGGCAAGACCCTGGTCATCAAATACGTCGGCCTGGGCGAGCTGAACGAGGACGGCGACCGGGTGGTCCAGTTCGAGCTGAACGGCGTGCGCCGCGAGGTCACGGTCACGGACAACTCCGCGGCGGACCAGGTCAAACAGGTCCCCATGGCGGACCCGGACAACGAGCTGGAGATCGGCGCCCAGATCCCCGGCGCCATGGGCAAGGTGTTCGCCAAAAAGGGCGACGCGGTCAAGGCGGGGGAGATACTGGCGGTCATCGAGGCGATGAAGATGGAGACGTCGGTGCTGGCGCCCCGGGACGGCGTGGTCGATACGGTCCGCGTGGCCAAGGGCGACCTGGTCAAGGCCGGGGAGCTGCTGATGACGCTGAAGGAAGAGGCGTAAACGCGACGCGGCTAAAGTTTTGAATGAAATATTCTGAATCGATCAAAGCCAAAAGCGGCAGGAGCAAAAGCTCCTGCCGCTTTTGTCACGCTGTCAAAAAAAGCCCTCCGCAGGAGTTTGCCGCAGGCAGACAACCGAGGCGCGAGCACAGCGAAATCCCCTTCAAAAAAGTGGCAAAGCCACTTTTTTGAGGCGTAGCGAAAAGGTGTATTCAAACGGGCAACTTTTCCCCATTTCGTACAATATTTGTACAATAGACAGGACACATTAAATAAAATGGGGGGAATCCAAATGAAAAACAATATTTACGGCTATATCCGCGTGTCCAGCACGGACCAGAACGAGGACCGGCAGGTGGACGCCCTGCGGCCTCTGCATGTCCCGGCGCAAAACATCTATCTGGACAAGCAGTCCGGCAAGGACTTCCGCCGCCCGGCCTACCGGCGTATGGTGCGGCGCATGAAAAAAGACGACCTGCTCTATATCAAGAGCATCGACCGTCTGGGGCGCGACTATGAAGAGATTCAAAACCAGTGGCGGTTCCTGACAAAGGAAAAGGGCATCGACATCTGCGTCCTGGACATGCCCTTGCTGGACACCCGCCGGGGCAAGGACTTGATGGGCACGTTCCTCAGCGATATCGTGTTGCAGGTGCTGTCCTTTGTGGCGGAGAACGAGCGGGTCAATATCCGCCAGCGCCAGGCGGAGGGCATCGCGGCGGCAAAGGCCCGGGGCGTCCGCTTCGGCAGGCCGGAGATCGAAACGCCGGACAACTTCGGTGAGATCGTCCGGCGGTGGGAGCAGAACCGGCTTTCCTTTCAGGAGGTCACCCGGCTGTGCGGCATGAGCCAGGCGACGTTTTACCGGCGTCTGCGGGAGTACAGGCTGCGGAAAGGATAAAAAAAGCTATCAAAAAGTGTACTTTTTGATAGTAATAACCCGCTACATATTATATAGAAATATTCTCCATATTGCAATATGTTTTGGCTATTTCCAGAGAAATTTTATAATCCTCACATTTTTCTGCCATTCGATAGCGCTAATGTCAAAAAGTACACTTTTTGAAAAATAGCGGGAGGTGATTGGCAGAAAGTCTGGACCCAGCGCAAAACGAAAGGAATAGAAGGAGGATATTATGAAACGTAAATTTTTGTCAGTATTACTGGCACTTTGCATGATGCTGACACTCCTGCCCGCTACCGCCTTTGCGGAAGAAACCGGGGAACCAGGAGATACCACTACGTCCGATGTGCAAACCGGCGAGACCGGTGACGGCAGCACATCGAAGCCGACCGCCGAGGATAAACTGGTCGCAGACCTCGAAAAGGGCGGAACGGTTACGCTGACGGATGATGTCGTAATCACCAAGAGTATCTTTGTCCGAAACGAGGTTACCCTTGATTTGAACGGGCATAAGATTACGGTCGCCGAAGGTTCCAGCATTTGGACAAAGACGACTTCGGCGATGATCTCCGTGATTGGAGCGGATGCCAAGCTGACGGTCGTAAATGAGAAAGAGACAGGTGGCATCATTGCGAAAGCGGGCGACAGCTACACCATCGACGTATGGAACGGCGCCACTTTGGAGATCAACTGCACCAATGAGACCGAGTTCCTCGGCAATATCCATACGATCTATGTTGGCACCTCCGGCAAGGCGATCATCAACGGCGGGCGGTATGATATTTTGCAGCACGCCAGCGGTAAGCCCCATGCCTTTGTGCTGAACTGCCTGGATGCGTCCTCCACCAGCGGCGCGTCGACAATTACGGTCAACAAGGGTGTGATCGTGGGCGTGGACCCCCGCGACACCAAGAGCGATCCGGCTGATCCCACCAATTATGTAGCCAGCACCAGTAAGGTGACGGAGCTTGGGGAAAAGTCGCAATGCAAGATTGATAGTGGTTCTTGTGGCGAGTTGACAGTCTACGAAGTTGCCCCGATCGACGGTTTGGCTGGTGAGAAGCAGACAGATGAAACGACCGGTACCACCACAGTTACTATTATCGGTTCGGCTGAATCCGGTAAGGTGGATGAAAGTAGCTCGTCGGAACTGGGTGGTACGACCAAAGATACGATTAAGGTAGACGCCTCCGCTGCTGGCAACGAGGCCACGGCTAACGCAAAGGTCACGATTCCCGCTGAGACTGCGGCAACAATGAAACAGGTACAGACCGTCGAGGTCAAGGCCAACGATGTGACGGTTACCCTGCCTAAGGAGGCCGTGGGCAAGATTGCTGCGACTACAGTGGAAGTCACCATTGTGGTCAAGACTGATGAGACGCCCGAAGGCGCTGCGGCTCAGTATGAGGTTAAGGTTACAGCTGGCAGCGATGAGATTCTCAGCGGGTCCAGCAACGGCGACATCAAAATCACCGTACCCGCCCCGGAAAAGGCCCAGGCTAACAGTATTTTTGCTTACTGGGTCTCCGAGGAAGGCACCGTTTTAGAGCAGGTGGACGCTGTACTCAACAGCGACAATACTGTTACTATCACCACCACCCACCTGTCTAAGTATCAGGTGCGTACCACGAAAGCTG
>CANSLL010000037.1 GCA_947647695.1 uncultured Clostridia bacterium
TTGTAGTCCGCCATATGATCGCCTCCTGATTTTTATTATAGGTCAATTTCACCCTAATGTAAATAGGTCAATTCGCCATAATAAGAATGGTGATGATCATGAGTAGATTAAAGGACCTTCGGGCAAAACGGGGCTATACGCAGATCAAAATGCAGATGTTAACCGGCATCGACCAAAGCGATTATTCCAAACTCGAAAGCGGAAAACGGCAGTATACTTATGAACAATGCCGCCGGATCGCTTACGCATTGGATACAAGTATGGACTACCTCGCCGGATTAACTGATGTAGAAGATCCTTACCCTCGTGCCGGTAACAAAAAATGAACACCCCCCACTTTCGTGGAGGGATTAAAAAAGAGAGGGCTTTCGCCCCCTCTTTTTTCGTTTATTAGAGGATCTCCAATACAGTCGCCATCGCCGGGCCGCCGCCGACGCACAGCGATGCAACGCCGTACTTTTCGCCGCTGGCGATCAGCTCGCTGATGCACGCGGTGATGATGCGCGCGCCCGTCATGCCCACGGGATGGCCCAGGCCGATGCCGGAACCATTGCGGTTGACCTTCTCCATGGGGAGCTTCAGCTCACGGTTGCAGGCCAGGAACTGGGCCGCAAACGCTTCGTTGATCTCATAATAATCGATATCCTCCGGCTTCAGACCCGCCAGCTCGATGGCCTTGGGCACCACATATGCGGGGCCGATGCCCATCACTTCCGCCGGAACGCCCTTGCTCGCAACAGACAGCACCCGTGCAATCGGCTTCAGGCCGTGGGCCTTGGCATACTCCATTGTGGTCACAACCATGGCGCAGGCGCCGTCGTTGATGCCGGAAGCGTTGCCCGCAGTCACGGTGCCGCCGTCGGGCTTAAAGGCCGGACGCAGCTTTGCAAGGCTTTCCATGCTGATCTCCCGGCGGGGATGCTCGTCGGTGTCAAACACCGTTACGCCCTTGCGGGTCTTGATCTCGATGGGTACGATATCCTGCTTGCCGCGGCCGCTGTCGATGGCGGCAATGGCGCGCTTATGGCTCAGCTCCGCCAGCTCGTCCTGCTCCTGACGGGAGATGCTGTACTGCTCCGCCAGATTCTCTGCGGTCAAGCCCATATGATAACCGGCGATGGCGCAGCTCAGGCCTTCCTTCGTCAACGCGTCCACCAGCTTCACATCGCCCATGCGGAAACCGCCGCGGCCGTTGAGGCTCAGGTACGGCGCACGGGACATGACGTCGCCGCCGACGACCACGCCCAGCTCACAGCCGCCCGTCATCAAGCTGCGGCTGACGATATCCAGCGCCTTCATACCGGAGGCGCACTGCTGATCCACCGTGTACGCCCACGCCGTGGCAGGGATACCAGCCTTGATCTGGATCTGACGGCCGGGGTTGCCGCCGTTGCCGTGCTTGTAGATGCAGCCCATACCCAGCTCATCCACATCCTCCGGCTTCACACCGGCGCGCTCCATGGCCGCCTTCGTTACCGTCGTGCACAGATCCACCAGGGGAACATCCTTCAGCGCGCCCATAAAATCGCCGATTGCAGAACGCGCATAGCCCACGATGACAATTTCCTTTTCCTTGAACATGCTTATCCATCTCCTTTTTGTTGTCTGAAGTATCAAAGCCTTCCTTTGACCTTTCTATTCTATCATTGCCGGAACCATCCTGTCCACTCCTATTTCTTCCCTTCTTTTTAATTTTTCTGAAATGAGTGGAATTTTCCATTTTTTTCGTTAGATTCTTAACAACGTTTCGGATGATTCCCCGACCCCGCAAATTGTTTTGCATCTTATGTGAAGATATGGTATACTATCAGGGAATTCAGCCGCAATATTCGTCACTTTTACCCTTTGCTGCCCGCGTCTTTCCACACCGCCCCCTGAGGGAGTGGGCGGAAGACGCGCCGGCTCTAACGTCAGGAGGTAAACCGTTATGAAGGAAACGGAACCGGCGCTGCGTTCCGACATGGACAGCGCCCGTGTGCGCTGCCAACAATGCGGCGCGGAGGACGAGATCGTCCAATACCATTGCTTTGACCTGACCCGCCGCCCCGGGCAGCGGGAGACGCTGCGCAGCGGCGCTTTTTTTCACTGGCGCTGCCCTCAGTGCGGCGCAGAGACTGATTTTGCCTATCCATGCTGGTACCTGAACCCGGAGGAATCTATGGCCGCCGTGCTCTGTCCCGGATTGGACAGCCGTGACGGCAACGCGGCCCAGCGTATGGCGGAGATGAACCGTCATTTGACAGACCTTGCCCTGCCTGGCCTCGTCCACCGGGCAGCCGGCACCTTCTACGCCTTCCAGGAGCTGGACCGCATCGCCGGAACGGGTCTGGACGACCGGGTCCTCCAACTGCTCAAGCCCCTGCTCATCGGCCAGCTGCAATCCGCCGGTGAGGAAATCTGGAACGGCTTCTTTACCGGTGTGCTCTTGCCCGGCGTCGATGCTCCCCTTCCCGCTCACGGCGTGCTGCGCGTCTCTCTGAACGGTGCGAAGGAAGCCCCGGAGCAGGAGACGATCTACTGCTTCGACATCCACCGGACGGACCGTACCGTCCTTCACACAGGCGTCAACGACGGCGCGTATCATCTTTGCGCCCAGCTGCTGGAACAGGCCGGATACGGCCCTGACGACGGACGGTTCCATCTGTACGATCTGAACTGGGCCATCGGCATCCACAATCAGGACCTGAGCGCACAGGAAGGAGGCGTACAATGAACCGATCTGAGTTGGACCATACCGCAGCCGCTCAACAGGCGGAGGAACTGCGCGCCCAGGGCCGTGCGGACGACGCCCTGGAGCTGCTGGGCCAGGCCATCCTCCAACAGCATGACCTCACCCTGCTGGCCAGAGCCACCGCGTGGCTGGAGGATACCGCTTTCCTCTCCGGCGCATCGGAAGCCCGCATCTGCCGCTTTGCCGCCATGCTCACCCAGGTGGCGGATTCCGCCGCGCCGGAGCTGCGCCAGCGGGTATGGGACGGCTGTCTCGCCGCCCTGCACACCCTGGACGATACTGCGCCCCGCCAGGACACCACCGACCGCTATACCGCCGAATGCATCCTCCTGCGCCATATGGGCCGTATGGAGGACGCCCTGGCCATCGCGGAAGAAGGGATCGCCCGGCACAACACCGCGTCCAATTCCACCTTTGCAGGATTGTGCTACCTCGATCTGGACCGCTGGGAAGAGGGCGAGAAAGCCATTTTACGCGCGTTGGAACTTGACCCGGCAAATTACGCTCCCTGCAACGATCTGGCAGATTATTTCTTCAACGCCCGCGTTTTCTCCAAGGCCATGGATTACTACGCCTTGGTCATGGCCCACGGCGACGCCCAGGATTGTGAATGGGCCCTCCCTTCCTTCTATTTCTGCCGCTATCTCCAGGAGGACCGCGCCCTGGACTTGGAGCGCCTTGCCCTTGCCGCTGCGGCCCAGCCCGACAACGACCGGGCCGCCCAGCTGTGCGACGCCGTCCGCCGGGAACGGCTGCTGCCCTATGAGGACTACATCCCCGACAGCACCGATGCCGTGGCCAAAATGATCCCCGACCTGATGGAAAAGGACATTGCCGAGGCCCGGGTGGCCTTGAGCTGCCAGGAGGCGGCCAGCGCCGTCAACGCCGTGCGCCTGGCCATGAGCCGTTTTGGGCAGCGGGAGGCCCGCCTGACGGTGCTGGTGAACCATCTTCCCGACCCGCCCCTGGACCGGGTTTTGGCCCCGGAAGGCATACGGCTGTGGCTGTACGGCGAGGACCACGACGCCGTCCCCGCCATCGGCGCGCCCACGCAGCGGGCCCTGGACGCCGTCTCGGTCCTGACTTCCCGGCCCTACGCCCTGACGGACTGGTACGCCCAGGCGGAAACCTTGGCCGCAGAGCTGGACAGCGGCTGCATCCCGGCGCTGTACGCCTGTATGATCCACCCGCCCACGCCGCCGGAGGACATCCGTCCCGACCGGTGGCTCCAGCTGGTACAGTTCGCCGCGGTGTGCCTGCTGGCCCACCTCAAACGCGAGGGAGACGTCTCCCTTCCGCTGCGGACCTATGCGGAGCATCTGCCCTCCCAGGAGCTGGTCCGCATCTGCCTGGGCCAGCTGGACTGGCCCATCATCCCGGCGCTGACAATCCTGGCCTATCAGGCCAGGACGGGACGCGCCAGCGTACCGGCTGTGTCCGCTCTTTTGAACGCGGTGTACACCCGTGTCCCGAAAGGCGATTACTGCTTTTTCGAGCACGCCCTGATCTGCGCTCTGGCCCAGCTGCCGGGGCAGAAGGAGGAGACCCGCGCCGCCCTGCTGGAGCGGCGGCGTCTGCTGGAACAAATGCTGTAAGCCCTGTGTTTCCTTTTCCGGTCCGTCCTGTGTTGCCCACAGGGCGGGCCGTTGCTTTTTGGGGTCCAAAATGTAAATAAACTGTAAAAACAACGCCTGTTTCCGGCAAAATCTGTTTTTTCTTTTGCATATGACCCCATACTATGCTATAATTCAAGCATTAGCGTCCGGTCGATCCCGGGCGGCGGGACCCTCCCGGTTCGCCGCCGGGTATAACCCCTCCTCCGGTGCGGCGCAGCAGCCGGACCGTTCCCATCCAAAACAGCCCGTGAAAGGAAGAAACAGTAATATGGGACTTTTTGATAAAATTTTTGGCACCTACAGCGAGCGCGAATTAAAGGACATCCGTCCCATCGTCGATCAGGTCATCGCCTTGGAGGATGAATACAAAGCCCTGAGCGACGACGCCCTCAAGGCAAAGACCCCGGAATTCAAGGAGCGCTACAAAGGCGGCGAGAGCCTGGACAGCCTGCTGCCCGAGGCTTTCGCCGCCGTGCGCGAGGCGGCGGACCGCGTCCTGGGGATGCGCCCGTACCCCGTGCAGCTCATCGGCGGCGTCGTGCTCCACCAGGGCCGCATCGCCGAGATGAAGACCGGTGAAGGCAAGACCCTGGTCGCCACCCTGCCGGCCTACCTCAACGCCCTGACCGGCGAGGGCGTACACATCGTCACCGTCAACGATTATCTGGCCAAGCGCGACAGCGAGTGGATGGGCAAGGTCCACCGCTTTTTGGGCCTGACCGTGGGCCTGATCATCCACGATATGGACAACGCCGCCCGCAAGGGGGCCTACGCCGCCGACATCACCTACGGCACCAACAACGAGATGGGCTTTGACTACCTGCGCGACAACATGGCCATCTACAAAACGGAGCTGGTCCAGCGGGGCCACTCCTTCGCCATCGTGGACGAGGTGGACTCCATCCTCATCGACGAGGCCCGCACCCCCCTGATTATCTCCGGCCAGGGGGAGAAGTCCACCCAGCTGTACACCATTGTGGACCAGTTCGTCTCCCGGCTGAAGTGCCAGCGGGTGCGGAAGGTGGACGAGAAAGAGGAAGAGGACGTGGACATCGACGCCGACTACATCGTGGATGAGAAGGCCAAGACCGCCACGCTTACAGCCCGGGGCATCAAAAAGGCGGAGGAAGCCTTCCAGGTGGACAACCTGGCGGACATGGAGAACACCACCCTGTCCCACCACATCAACCAGGCCATCAAGGCCCGGGGGGTGATGAAGCGGGACATCGACTACGTGGTGAAGGACGGCGAGGTCATCATCGTGGACGAGTTCACCGGCCGCCTCATGTACGGCCGCCGGTATAACGAGGGCCTGCACCAGGCCATCGAGGCCAAGGAGCACGTCACCGTGGCCCGGGAGTCCAAGACCCTGGCCACCATCACCTTCCAGAACTACTTCCGCCTGTACAGCAAGCTCTCCGGCATGACCGGTACGGCCACCACGGAAAAGGACGAGTTCGCCACGATCTACAAGCTGGATATCATCGAGATCCCCACCAACAAGCCCGTGGCCCGGATCGACAACCCCGACGTGGTGTACAAGACCGAGGCGGGCAAGTACCGCGCTGTGATCGCCCAGGCTAAGGAGTGCCATGAAAAAGGCCAGCCCGTGCTGATCGGCACCGTGTCCATCGAAAAGAACGAGCTGCTTTCGGCCATGCTCAAGCGCGAGGGCATCCCCCACAACGTGCTCAACGCCAAGAACCACGAGCGGGAAGCGGAAATCATTGCCCAGGCGGGCAAGTTCGGCGCCGTGACCGTGGCCACGAACATGGCCGGACGCGGTACCGATATCATGCTGGGCGGCAACGCCGAATATCTGGCCAAAAACGAGCTGCGCAAGGCAGGTTACAGCGACGACGTCATCAACGAGGCCACCGGCTACGCCGATACGGACAACGAGGACATCCTTGCCGCCCGCAAGCTGTTTGTCGAGTCCAACGAAAAATACAAGGCCCAGATCGCCGCGGAGGCGGAAAAGGTCTGTGCCGCGGGGGGATTGTTCATCATCGGCACCGAGCGCCACGACTCCCGCCGGATCGACAACCAGTTGCGCGGCCGTGCCGGCCGTCAGGGCGACCCCGGCGAAACCCGGTTCTATATCTCCTTGGAGGACGATCTGATGCGCCTGTTCGGCTCCGAGCGGGTCATGGACATGATGGAGAAAATGGGCGTGGACGAGGATACGCCCATCGAACAGAAGGTCCTTTCCAACGCCATCGAGTCCGCCCAGCGCAAGATCGAGTCCCGCAACTTCCAGTCCCGTAAAAACACTCTGGAATTCGACGACGTGATGAACACCCAGCGCACCCTGATCTACGACCAGCGCAAGCAGGTGCTGGACGGCAGCGACCTGCGGGAAAGCATGCTCAAGCTCATCCACACCTCCATCGCCGACCATGTCGCCTCCGCCGCGGCCCACAGCGAATTTGTGGACCAGCAGGTGTTCGACGAGATGTGCGCGCCCTATGTGGGCCTGTTTTTGCCCAAGGACGCCTTCTCCTTCACCGCCCAGGAGTTGGAGGGCATGACCGCCGATGAGTTTACCAAGGTGCTCTATACCAAAGCCGTGGAGGCTTACGACGCCAAGGAGGCGGACGTGACGCCCCCGATCATGCGCGAGTTAGAGCGCGTCATCATGCTGCGGGTGGTGGACGAATACTGGATGGACCACATCAGCGCCATGGACGAGCTGCGCCGGGGCATCAACCTGCGGGCCTACGCCCAGGAAAAACCCACGGACGCCTACAAGCGCGAGGGCTTTGAAATGTTCTCGGAGATGATCGCCGCCATCCAGAGCGAGACCATGCGCCGGATGTATCTGGTGCGGATCAAGAAGGACGAGGAGATCAAGCGCGAGCGCGTGGCCAAGGAGTCCGGCCAAAACGCCGGCGGGGACGATTCCCTGAAAAAGCAGCCCCGCAAGGTGACCAAGGTGGGCCGCAACGATCCCTGCCCCTGCGGCAGCGGCCTGAAATATAAAAAGTGCCACGGCCGCAACGCCTGACCATGGCCGGCTTTACCACCCACGCCGAAGCGTCGGGCCTCGTCTACCATACGGCGGACACCTTGGCTCTGCCGGGTCTCCGCCACGGCTTTTCCACCCGCGCAGGCGGCGTCAGCCGGGGTATTTTCGGCACGCTGAACCTGGGACTCCACCGGGGGGACGCAGAGGAAAACGTCCTTGCCAACTACCGCATTTTCTGCGCCGCCCTGGACGTTCCCATGGAGCGCTGTGTTCTTTCCAAACAAGTCCACCGCAGCGGCGTAAAGATCGTGCTGGAGGGCGACGCCGGCGCGGGCCTGCTCCGTCCCCAGGATTATGAGGCGGACGCCCTGATCACCAACGTCCCGGACCTGCCCCTGGTCATCTTCTCCGCCGACTGCATCCCCACGCTGTACTACGACCCCGTCACCCGCTGCATCGGCGCGGCCCACGCCGGATGGCGCGGTACGGCCCTGGGCATCTCCGCCCGGACGGTGGAGGCCATGGGGCGCGTTTACGGCGCAAGGGCTTCGGATATCCGCGCCGCCATCGGTCCCGGCATCGCCAGGTGCTGCTTTGAGACCGACGGCGACGTCCCCGCCGCCATGACCGCAGCCTACGGCGCAGAAGCAGCCCCCTATTTGACCCAAAAGGAAAACGGCAAATGGCAGGTCGATCTGAAGGCAATCAACGCCCATGTCCTGCGCCGCGCCGGGGTGCTGCCAGAGCATATTGCCGTCAGCGGCGCGTGTACCGCCTGCGATACGGCCCTTTACTGGTCCCACCGCCGCCTGGGCGACGCCCGCGGCAGTCTTGCCGCCGTCATTTGTTTGAGATAAGACCGAGGAGCGCTGTCCATGAAGCATCTCTTTCAAAAATCCATCGCCGTACTGCTGCTGGGCGCGTTGCTGCTGAGCTGCACCGGCTGCTGGGGCGCGGACCCTTTGGAGGGCGCCGGCACGCCGGAGGACCTGGGCAGTCCGGGCAGCGGCAGTACCTCCCAGGAGACGCCGGAGGACGACACCGTCCCCATCACCGCCTTCGCCCTGCCCTATCTGCCCGGCGAGACCCTGGACCCCATCACCTGCGGGGACGGGATGCAGCAGGTCCTGTCGCCGCTGCTGTACGAGGGCCTGTTTGAGCTGGACGAGACCTTTACGCCCAGTCCCCTTCTGTGCTCCAGCTACAGCTATGCCGAAAACTACACCCGCTGGACCTTCCATTTGCGCGAGGGCGTTACCTTCAGCGACGGCACGCCCCTGACCGCCCGGGACGCCGCGGCGTCGTTGCTGCGGGCAAAGTCCTCGGCGCGCTACGGCGCGCGCCTCGCCGCTGTGACCGCTGTCGAGGCGTCGGGAAACGCCGTGACCGTCACGTTGAGCGAAGGGAACAACCGCCTGCCCGCCCTGCTGGATATCCCCATCACGGCGGAGCAGACCGCCGGTACCGCCGTTCCCCTCGGTACGGGGCCGTACCGCTTTGTCCGGGACGACAGCGGCGCCGCCCTTGTAAAAAACGAAACCTGGTGGCAGGGGAAAGCCCTGCCCGTGGACCGTCTGCCCCTGGTGGAGGCGGAAAGCGAAGGAGCCCTTTCCTATCTGTTCTCCTCCCACGAGATCCAACTGACCGTCACCGATCTCACGGGCAACAGCGTGCTCCGTTACAAGGGCAGCGCCGCCGTGACCGACGCCCCCACCACAACGATGCTGTATCTTGGCTTCAACTGTGCCAGCGGTCCGTGTGCGGACAGCGCCCTGCGCAGCGCCCTGGCCCTGGGCGTCAACCGCCCATCCCTGGTGCGGGCCTATTTCTCCGGCCATGCCGACGCCAGCGCTTTCCCGGTCTCGCCCTGCTCCCCCTGGTATCCCCAGGAGATGGAAAGCGATTACTCCGCAGAGGCCTTCCAGCGGGCCATGGCCGCCGCCGGATACGACAGCGGCGAAACCCGCAGCGTCCATATGCTGGTGTGCGACGGCAACGCCTTTCGCCTTTCCGCCGCAAAGGCCCTGGCCGCGTCCCTGTCCGCCTGCGATATTAAGATCACCCTGAGCGTGCTGCCCTACGAGGAATACCTCGCCGCCCTAAACCGGGGCGCATTCGACCTGTACTACGGCGAGGTGTCTATGACGCCGGACTTTAACTGCGCGCCGCTGGTAAAAACCGGCGGCAGCCTGAATTACGGCGGCTATTCCAACCCCACTCTGGACGCCCAGCTGACCGCCAGCTCCGGCGAAGCGGGCGCCAACAATACCCTTCTGGCCACCGTCCGGCAGGACGCGCCCATCGTCCCGCTGTGCTTCAAGGCCCGGTCCGTCATCGTTCAGGGCGGCGCGGTGGAGCAACTGACGCCCACCGCCGCCAATGCGTTCTATCAATTCACCAACTGGCAAATTCATATCAAGGGGGAACCTACCAATGGCTAAAGTATACCGCTGCTATACAGAAAAACGCGCGGGCTTCGACGTGGAGGCCCAGGCCCTGCTGAAAGACCTGACCGGCATCCTTGGCGTGACCCACCTGACGGGCCTGCGCCTGCTCAACCGCTACGACGCCGAAGGGATCGACGAGGCCACCTACGCCGCCGCCTGCGCCGGCGTGTTCTCCGAGCCCCAGTGCGACAACTGTTACGACGAGACCATCCCGGACGTGGCGGAAAACGCCGTTGTGCTCGCAGTAGAATCCCTGCCCGGCCAATACGACCAGCGGGCCGACTCCTGCGCCCAGTGCATTCAGATGATCACCTGCGGCGACCGCCCCCTGATCCGCACCGCCCGCGTCTACATCCTCTCCGGCGAACTGACACCGGAGGACCTGTCTGCCATCAAGGGCGACCTGATCAACCCCGTGGAGGCCCGGGAGGCGTCCCTGGACAAGCCCGACACCTTGCAGCAAAGCCATCCCGTTCCCCCGGATGTACCCGTGATCGACCGCTTCACCGCCATGGACGAGGCCCAGCTGCGCGAGGTCCACGCCCAATACGGCCTGGCCATGGATCTGGAGGATCTAAAGGTCTTTCAGGACCATTTCAAGACCCTCCGGCGCGATCCCACGGTGACGGAGCTGAAGCTCATCGACACCTACTGGTCCGACCACTGCCGCCACACCACCTTCTCCACTCATATCGACGCCGTGGATATTCAGGATAACGCCGTCCGCGCCGCCTATGAGCGCTACCTTGCTGCACGGGAGGAAGTGTACGGCGCGGAAAAGGCTGCCGCGCGGCCTAAAACGTTAATGGATCTGGCAACCTTAGGTGCCAAGGTCCTGAAAAAGCGGGGCCAGCTGCCCATGCTGGACGAGAGCGAGGAGATCAACGCCTGCTCCGTCCACATCCGCCCCACCATCGACGGCGTGGAGCAGGACTGGCTTTTGATGTTCAAAAACGAGACCCACAACCATCCCACGGAGATCGAGCCCTTCGGCGGCGCGGCCACCTGCATCGGCGGTGCCATCCGCGATCCCCTCTCGGGCCGCTCCTATGTCTATCAGGCCATGCGCGTCACCGGCGCGGGCGACCCCACGGTCCCGGTCAGCGAGACGCTGCCCGGCAAGCTGCCCCAGCGCCGCATCGTCACCCGCGCGGCCAACGGCTATTCCTCCTACGGCAACCAGATCGGCCTGGCCACGGGCATCGTACAGGAGTTTTACCATCCCGGTTACGTCGCCAAACGTCTGGAGGTGGGCGCGGTGGTGGCTGCGGCCCCGGCGGAAAACGTGGTGCGCGACACCCCCGAGCCGGGGGACGTGGTGCTGCTCCTGGGCGGACGTACCGGACGGGACGGCATCGGCGGCGCCACGGGCGCGTCGAAAAGCCACAATATGAAATCCTTGCAGACCATGGCCTCCGAGGTCCAGAAGGGCAACGCGCCGGAGGAGCGCAAGCTCCAGCGCCTGTTCCGCAACGGCGACGTAACCCGCATGATCCGCCGCTGCAACGACTTCGGCGCCGGCGGCGTATCCGTGGCCATCGGCGAGCTGGCCGACGGTCTGGACATCGACCTGGACGCCGTGCGGAAAAAGTACGACGGTCTGGACGGCACGGAGCTGGCCATTTCCGAAAGCCAGGAGCGCATGGCCGTCGTCGTGCGCGCAAAGGACGCCCAGGCGTTCATCGACGCCGCCACGGCGGAGAATCTGGAATGCTACCAGGTCGCCGTCGTGACCGAGGAACCCCGGATGGTCATGCGCTGGCGGGGCAAGGTCATCGTCGATCTGGACCGGGCTTTCCTCTCCTCCACCGGCGCGACAAAGCACACCGCCGTAACGGTCCCCGCGCCCGCCCCAGCGAACGCAGAATCAACAGACCGCCGGTCTGTCGGGGAACGTTTCTTCGCCATCGCCGGAAGCAAGAACTTCTGCTCCCAGCGGGGCCTGGTGGAGCGGTTCGACAGCACCATCGGCGCGGGCACCGTGCTGATGCCCTACGGCGGCCGGACTCAGCGCAGCCCCTCCCAGGTCATGGCGGCCCTGCTGCCCTGCGAAAGCCGCACGGAGGACTGCTCCGTCATGGCCTTCGGCTTCGACCCGGAGCTGTTCTGCCAGGACCCCTACCGCGGCGCAAGGGCTGCGGTGACGGAGTCCCTGGCCAAGCTGGTAGCCGCCGGCGTCAGCCCGGAGACCTATTACCTGTCTTTACAGGAATACTTTGAGCGCCTGCGGGACGATCCCGCCCGCTGGGGCAAGCCCTTCGCCGCTCTGCTCGGCGCCCTGGACGCCCAACTGGGCCTCGGCGCCGCCGCCATCGGCGGAAAGGACTCCATGTCCGGCACCTTCAACGATCTGGATGTGCCGCCCACGCTGATCTCCTTCGCCGTGGCGCCCGCCAAAGCCCCGGCGCTGCTGAGCACAGACTTCAAGGGCCCCAATCATCCGGTCTATCTTTTCCGCAGCGAGGACGATTCCTTTACCTCCATCCGCGATTGCTGGCGGCAGTTCCACGCCCTGTGCCAGGAGGGTAAAATTGCTTCCGCCTGGGCCGTCTCCGGCGGCGGCGCGGCAGAGGGCCTGATGAAAATGAGCTTCGGCAACCGCGTCGGCTTCCTCGCCTCCGGCAGCATCGACACAGAACTGCTGTTCTCCAAGCAATACGGCGCGATTCTCGCCGAATGCACCGAGGCGCTCCCGACGGACCTGTCCTGCGCCGTCTCTATCGGCAGCACGGTGGACAAGCCAGCCTTTTACATCAACGGCCAGGAATTTTCCATCGAGTCCATCCTGGACGCCTGGGAAGCGCCCTTAGAGGACGTCTATCCCACCCGTACCGGCAAGGGCGGGCGCATCGAGTCTGTCACCTGCCATGAACGTTCGCCCCTGGTGGCAAAGGAGTCCTTCGCCAGACCCCGCGCCGTTTTGGCGGCCTTCCCCGGTACCAACTGTGAGATCGACACCGCTATGGCGCTGCGCCGGGCGGGGATCGAGCCGGAGATCCATATGATCCGCAACCTCTCCAGCGCGGACCTGTCCCGGTCTGTGGACGAGATGGTCCAGGCCATCCGCCGCAGTCAGATCATCGTCCTTCCCGGCGGCTTCTCCGGCGGCGACGAGCCGGACGGCTCCGGCAAATTCATCTGTGCTTTCTACCGCAATCCCCAAGTCACCGACGCAGTCCACGACCTGCTTTACCATCGGGACGGCCTGATGCTGGGCATCTGCAACGGCTTCCAGGCCCTGCTGAAGCTGGGGCTGCTGACCACCGGCAAAATCTGCCCGGTGGACGATACCTTCCCCACCCTGACTTACAACCTGATTGGCCGCCATCAGAGCCGTTACGTCACCACCCGCGTGGCTTCTGTGTGCTCTCCGTGGATGAGCCTGTGCAAGCCCGACGAGCTGTACCGCGTCGCCGTATCCCACGGCGAGGGCCGCTTCGCGGCGGGCAGCGAGCAGATCTTGGAGCTGTTCCGCCACGGTCAGATCGCCACCCAGTATGTCGACCTTCAAGGCCGTCCCACCATGGACGTGGAGTACAACCCCAACGGCTCCGTCCACGCCATCGAGGGCATTTTCAGTCCCGACGGCCGCGTCTTCGGCAAGATGGGCCACATCGAGCGCAGCGGTCAAAATATCGCCAAAAACATCCCGGGCGAAAAGTTCATGCCCGTCTTTGAATCCGGCGCGGCGTACTACCGCTGACCCGGTTTCTTCCCAAACGACAGAAAAACGCCTCCGAAGCGCTGCCAAAGCCTCGGAGGCGTTTTCCTGGAAAAAGAGAAAGAATGGGAAAGTGCTCCCTAACACAAGTATACTATAAAGGATTTCGCTATGGTAAAGTCAAGGGGAATTTTCCGGTTCCGCCTCGTATTTTTATTAGAAAAAGCGTCCCTTTTCACCGCTCTTTTTATGCTTATCCCCCAAAATCGGACGGGGGATTTTTCTCCCGCAGCGCAAAGCGTGACATCGGGGCAGACTTTGTCTGAAACCGCACAAAATACGGCGGCGCGGTACAGGGACGTCCCCGTACCGCGCCGCCGCTTGCAGCCGGCGTACCGCGTCTGATCAGCCGCACAGATTCATCAATAGAATGCCAACAATGATCAGCACTACGCCGATCAGGCCGGCCTTTGAGGTTTTCTGACGGTAGGCAATATACCCGATCAGGGGCGTGATCGCTGTGCCCAGGGCGCCCCAGGTGCCGTAGGCAATGCCCATGGGGATCTGGGTCAGGGCCATGCCCAAGGAGTAAAAGCACGCGATGTAGCCGATGATGCACACGAGGCTGGGCTTGAATTTCGTAAAGCACATCGTCGCCGGCAAGGTCGAGGTCGCCACGATCTCCGTGCCCACAGCGACCGCCATAAAAACATACGCCGCCCACAAGCTCATTTCGTTTCACCCCCCTGCTCTGCCACCGGCGCCGCGTTGTCCTTCTCCTGGTTTTCCGCCGGCGTGCCGTAGAGATTCAAAACAAAGATGCCCACGCACATGATCGCAATGCCCAGCCAGCCCAGGGGCGAGATGTGCTGGTGAAATACGAACAAGCCGATCAACGCGGCGCTCACCGTGCCGCCCGCCGTCCAGGTGGCGTAGGACACACTCAGGTTGATATGTTGCAGCAGCTGGGCAAAGAACCAGTAAGAGATCACATACGCGACAACCAGACAGACCGTCGGCGTCAGCTTGGTAAAGGCGTCACACGCCTCTAAAAAGCCTGTGCCGATCTGCTCAAAGACAATCGAGATCACCAGGACCACATAGGCCTGCTTTTTGTTCAAATTCAAGATCAAGAAAACTTCCCCCTTTGGATAAATTTCAGTGAAATGTTTTTTCTCACCGCTATTTATAAAACCTGACACCATGGGAAGGTCAAGGAATTTCCCCCGATTTTCAT
>CANSLL010000038.1 GCA_947647695.1 uncultured Clostridia bacterium
GTTGACGATCGACGGTCAGCGGATCTATGTAGAGAACGTCGAAGTCTATCCTTCCCATATTCGCATCCTGCTGCGGGGCGATGAAAACAATACCGCTTTGCTGCAAGACCTCTCTTTCTGCCTGCGGGATGAAAACGGTCAGGAAAACGCGCCTATCCGAAACGGATTTGTCACCTCCGGGGAAATTGAAGGGGATCATGCTCCGCTCATACTCCATCAGGAAAGCACCTTCTTTTGGGAAAGCGAACACCTGACGCTCTGCATCACCGGCGCACAATGGCGGGACAAGGAAACAGGCACCACCACCTTTGACCCGTATACGGGCCAAAGCGAAAAGCCCCTGCCGCCTGTGATCTATTATGCAGAAGCGCTCCCATATGGCAACGCCATGAACGTCGTCATCGCAGGTATCAACAACAGTGATTTCGCCTTTGTCTCCCTGGCTTCGGTATCCGGGGCATCGCTGACCTATTATGATTTGGAGACCAACGAACTGCCGCCAGATTTTCACTTGGACGTCCCCGAAGAATGTGCAATCAATCAGATCATCATTGAGAACTACTCTTACGATGATCCCATCGAGCTCACATGGAACTACACCCACGAAACCGTTTTGGATGTGCCCATTGAGATCCCCATTAAATAACGCAAAACACAAAAACGCTGCGAAAACTTAACCGTTTCCGCAGCGTTTTTTCGTATCCGTATCAAGGCGCTTTCCGGCGCTGGACCATACGGATCATGCGCCAGGTGGAGTCCACCGTCAAAATCCCGATGGCCAGCGCCCCCGCCATGCCGAAGGTGTGCAGCCCCTCGGCCACAAATCGGGCCGTGTCCCCCTGGATGCAGTACTCCATCGTGTAATACATCCCCGCGCCGGGCACCATGGGCAGGATGCCCACCAGGAGATACACCGTCACGGGCCGCTTCTGGACCCGGGCCATCACCTCGGCGTAAAACGCCACCGCCGCCGCGCTGGCAAAGCCTGCCACATAGTCCTTGGCCCAAAGCAGCACGCACAGATACACCAGCCAGCCCAAAGCGCCTCCCGCCGCCGCCCAGACCACCGGCCTTCCCCGGAGGTTATACAGCAGCCCAAAGCCCAGGCACGCCGCAAAGGCATACGCCACCGGCAAAAAATACGCTCCGTTTTCCATCCGCCGCGCCTCCCCTCAGCCCGCCAGCGCCAGCACGATACCGGTCCCCAGGGCGATGCCCGTGGCGATCAGCAGCGCCTCACCCAGCTTGGTGATCCCCGTCAGCCAGTCGCCCACGATGATCTCCCGCATAAAATTTGTAATCATGACGCCCGGCACCAGGGTCATGAACACGCCGATGATGATCATGCTCCGGTGAACGCCAAAGCCCATGTTGACAAACAGACACGCCAAAAGCGTCCCCAACGCGCTGGAGATCATGCTCTTATAAAACAGGTTCGCCTCCAGCCGTCCCATGCCGGTCATGGCCGCGCCCACGGCGCAACCGATCACGGCGGCAGCCGCCGCGTCCAGCCAGACCCCGCCCCAGAACAGGGCGAAGGCCGACGCGCCCACCGCATAGGCCAGCAGCTGAACGGGCAGGGGATACTGCCGCCCGTTGTCGATCTCCCTTAGCCGCGCCCAGATCTCCCCCGCCTCCGGCTGCTCCGAGGCGATGTAGCGGCACAAATCGTTCAGGGCGCTGAGCTTTTCCAGGTCCGCGCTCTTCAGCCCCGACGCGCGGCACATATTGGCATATGTCCTGCCCTCCCGGTCCGTCAGATCGATATGCAGGTAGCTGGGGATGGAAAACACCTGGCACTCACCCAGACCGTAGGCTTCCACCACATAATGCACAGAGTTTTCCACACGGTAAGCCTCCGCGCCCGATTCCAGCAGTCCCCGCCCGATATGGGCGGCGATCCGCAGGAGCTCCTCACAGGTCATGGCCGTCTTCCTCCCCACTGTTTTTCTCTTTTATCATACCCGTTCCCGTCCCCCTTTGTGCGCCGTTGACGGTATAGATCCCCACGCAGACCAACGCCAGCGCCGCGATGCTCACCGCGCCCAAGGCATGGCCGCCCTCGTCCAGCAGCAGGGCCGAGAGAAGCACGCCGAACACAGGCGTCATAAAGCTGAACACCGTCACGCGGGAGACGGGATTGTGCTTAAGCAGGATGCCCCACATGGAATAGGCCACGGCGCTGATACAGCCAAGATACAGCAACATCCCAAAGGACGCCGGGGACACGGGCGACACCGTGCCGCCCGCCGCCGCGCCCGCCGCGATCATCACGCCGCCGCCCAGGATAAATTGCCAGCCCGAGAGCAGGACCGGGTCGTCCTCCGCGCTGTAGCGCTTCAGGCACACCGAAGAAAAGGCGTAGGACACAGTGGAGAGGAAGAGAAAGCCCTCTCCGTCCAGCCGGACGCCGCCGGAGAGGGCGCCGCCGTCCAGATTGACCAGCACCACGCCCGCAAAGCCTGCCAGGCAGCCCGCGCACTTGCGCGCCGTGAGCCGCTCCTGCCGGAACAGCAGCGCCGCCACCAGCAGCGCCACAAAGGCGTTGGCCGCGCCGATGATGGACGCCCGCACTCCCGTGGTATGGGCAAGGCCTGTATAAAACAGGAAATACTGCACCACCGTTTGTAGCAGGCTCAGGATCAGGATATGACGCCACGTCCGGGCGCGCTCCGGCACCAGTGCCCGCCGCGCTCCAAGGGAGCCGATGACCACCGCCAGAACGCCCGCCAGGGCAAAGCGCAGTCCCGCAAACAGCAAAATGGAGGGCGTATGTCCCGTATCCACGGAAAACATTGCGTAGCCGATCTTGACACAGGGGAACGCGCTGCCCCACAAGGCACAGCAGACACCAGCCAAAACGCAGACCACCGCCGTCTTTGTCAGATAGTTTTCCCGCGCAGTCACAGTCGTCCCTCCTTCGTTCTTTTTTCGATATCCGCACAAGTATAGCACAGGGAAATTCCCGTTGTAAAGCAGGAAAAACAAACATTTCTTTTCTCCCGCCTCCCGGTTGAAAAAACGGGGCGATGCACTTATAATAAAAGCAGATTTCCACCGTTCAAACTGACAGGAGGCTGTTTGTTTCATGAAAAAGCTGTTTACCATGATCCGCCGGGGCAATTTAGAGGAGGTCGCCCGCATTCTGGACAAAAAACCGGACCTAATCTCCTGCCTGGCTAAGGCCCCACCCAAGAAGGACGACGGCCAGTCGCCCCTGATGGTGGCCATCAAAAGCGACAACTTAGAGGTGGCCCATCTACTGTTGGACCGGGGCGCGGACGTGAATTTCGCGGACGCCGTCAACCCCTACGGCATCAACTTCGGCGCCCCCATCTGGTACGACGCCATCGGTCAGTGCTTCATGCGGGCGCGGCATACGGTGGGCCCCGGTCCTGAGCGGAGCAAAGGCTATTTCCTGCTTCTCCGCCGCCTGCTGGATATGGGAATGGACCCCAACCAGAAAACTTCCTACGGCGTCACGGCCTGGCAGCACGCTGTGGATCAGTATGACTCTTTTGCCAACCGTTCCTATCCCAGCTACTATGCAGAAACGGCCAAGGAGGAAAACCGCCGTCTGCGGGCAATGCTGAAAGCCGTACTGGACGAGCTGCTGAAGCACGGAGCGGACATCCACGATTTTAGAAAGTCGTCCGACAACGGCGGCCTGCCCGCCGCCTCCATCATATTGCGAAACGCGGAAGAGGGGCGGGAACTGCTGGACGGCCTGTATGGCCTGGACCCGGACTGCGACGTTTTCAAGCCCTACACCACAACATACCGGGGAAAGGAGCATCTCGTCACACCCACCCGCACCGTGGAGGACTACCGCCAGGAGTATGAGCTCAAGTGGCGGGAGCTGGAACCGGTCCTGCGGGCTTACTATGAGAAGAAATAATTTTATTTGATGAAAAAAACAGCGTCCCCGGCACTTTCGGGGACGCTGTCTCTTTTGCCGTTCCATTCACCGGGCACTGCGGCGCTCGGCATTCAAAAAGTCCCGCATCCGGTCCTGACGGGCGGCGAAGTACCGGCCCTGCCAGGTGTCCCAGCGGTAGAGGAGATCGTCGATGCTCCCCAAAACCCGGAGCTTGTCCTTTGTCCAGGCAGGGGCAACCAGGGTCTGTTTATCCCCGTCCCCGGTCAGGCGCTCGATCACCGTCTCCGGCGGCAGCAGCTCCAGCTGGCAGCAGACGAGACGCACATATTCATCCAGGGACATGGGCCGGTATTTCCCCGCCTTGTACAGCTCCTCCAACTGCGTGCCCCGGATGACGTGGAGCATATGGATCTTCACCGCCGCCGGCCGCAGCTGGCCCACATAGGCCGCCGTCTCCAGCATCATCTGCTTCGTCTCCCCCGGCAGGCTGTTGATCATATGGACGCACACGCGGACGCCCCGCACCTTCAAGGCCTTGTACGCCTCCATGAACTCTTCCAGCGTACAGCCCCGATGGATCGTCTCCGCCGTGCGGGGGTGGATGGTCTGGAGGCCCAGCTCCACGGTGAGCAGCGTGCGGCCGCTCAACTCCTTCAAATAATCCAGCACCTCCGGCGCCAGGGCGTCGGGCCGGGTGGCGATGGCAAGCCCGCAGATGCCCTCGCACCGGAGGGCCCGCTCGTAACGGTCCTGCAGGACCTCCACAGGCGCATAGGTGTTGGTGTGGGCCTGGAAATAGGCCACGGCTCTGGCCTCCGGGTCCTTTTTCCGCAGCCGTTCCAGCTCCAGGGCGATCTGGTCCTCAATGGGCGTCTCCGCCGCCGCCGTGAAATATCCGCTGCCGCCGCTGCAAAAGATGCAGCCGCCCGTCCCCTTCGTCCCGTCGATGTTCGGGCAGGTGAAGCCGGCGTCCACCACTGCCTTGTACAGCTTATAGCCCCGCGCCTGATTCTCAAAAGCCAAGGTGTGATAGAGCTTATTTTCATAGGCATAGGGAAAGTCGAAATTGATCATGAACGTTCGCCCTCCGGTCGTTTCAAACTTTTTTCCGCATCTTTTTTCCGCATCTGGGACAGGTGATCTCGATCCTGCCCACGCCCCGGGGCACACGCAGGACCGCGCCGCAGTCCCGGCAGCGGTAATAACGGTGCGTCTTGTCCTTTCGCCGGGACTGTCTGGCGCGCCGGCTTCCCGCAAGACGGCGGACCCAGTGCAGGAACGCCCTGTTCTCCGCCTGCCGCGCCGGGAAATTGCGGGAGAACATGCGGTAAAACGCCCAGAGGATCAGTCCCAGCGCCGCCAGCTTGATGAGCACACTGTCCACAAAAATGCCGAATATGCAAAGACTCAGATATGCGATCAGCGTCGCAAAGCTCAACGCGTCGCCGCCGTAGCGACCGGCCATCAGGCCGCGCAGCCAGTTCCCCATGGGACCTCCCCTCCCTTTCCATAAAATTCAAAAATTATTTACATTTGCCCCCGGTTTGTCCATTGCAAGGCGGAGCGCAATGTGGTATGATATTAGCAGTCAGGCGTCAAGAGTGCTAACGCTCTTCGATGCCGGCTGACAGTATATTATAATATTTCCCGCATAAAAGTGCAAACTGTTCCGCCATTGTTCAAAATTTGTTTACATTCCGTCCCCTCTGCGGGACGGTTTCCCTATGCGCCGGCGGAACAGGCGATCCTTTTGTATGTATTTGCCGCCCGGCCCTTTCCCGGCGGGACGGCTGTCAAAAGATGGAGGTTTGATGTATTATGGCAAAAAAACAATTCAAAGCGGAATCGAAGCGTTTGCTGGATCTGATGATCAACTCGATCTACACCCACAAGGAGATCTTCCTGCGGGAGCTGATCTCCAACGCCAGCGACGCCATGGACAAGCTGTGCTACCTGGCCCTGACGGACGACCGGGTGGGCATGTCCCGCGGGGATTTCAAAATCGAGATCCAGGCAGACCCTGAAAGCCGCACCCTGACCATCTCCGACAACGGCATCGGCATGAACAAGGAAGAACTGGACGCCAATCTGGGCGTGATCGCTTCCTCCGGCTCTTACCGTTTCCGTCAGGAGCTGGCAGAAAAGGAAGGCGAAGGGGAGGAAAATGTGGACATCATCGGCCAGTTCGGCGTGGGCTTCTACTCCGCGTTCATGGTGGCCGATTCCATCACCGTGACCACGAAAAAGTACGGCGAGGAACAGGCGTACCGCTGGGCTTCCTCCGGCGTGGACGGCTATACCATCACCGAGGCCGAGCGCGGCGGCGTGGGTACGGACATCGTGCTCCACATCAAGGAGGACGCCGAGGGGGAGAACTACTCCGAGTTTTTGCAGGAGTACAAGCTCACCGCTCTGATCCGCAAATACTCCGACTATATCCGCTATCCCATCCGCATGGAGCTGACCCATCATCAGCGCAAGGAGGGCTCCCCCGACGACAAGCCGGAATATGAGGATGTCAAGGAAGTGGAGACCATCAACAGCATGGTCCCCCTGTGGCAGCGTCCCAAGGGCGAGGTCAGCCAGGAGGAATACAACAAATTCTATCAGGAAAAGTTCTTCGATTACGTTCCGCCCCAGACGGTCCTGCCCATCTCCGTGGAGGGCACGGTGACCTACAAGGCGCTGTTGTTCGTCCCCGGCAAGACGCCCTATGATTTTTACACCAAGGACTACAAAAAGGGCCTCCAGCTCTACTCCGGCGGCGTGCTCATCATGGAAAACTGCGCCGACCTGCTGCCCGACGCCCTGCGCTTCGTCCGCGGCGTGGTGGACACGCCGGACGTCTCTCTGAACATCTCCCGCGAGATGCTCCAGCACGACCGCCAGCTCAAGACCATCGCCAACAACCTGAAAAAGAAGCTCCTGGCGGAGCTTGCCCGGATGCTGCGGGAGGATCGGGAGAGCTATGAGACCTTCTTCAAAAACTTCGGCCTCGATCTCAAATACGGCGTCTTGCAGAACTACGGCGCGGATAAGGACGCCTACCAGGACCTGCTGCTGTTCTACTCCTCCACGGAGCAAAAGCCGGTGACCCTGTCGGAGTACACCGCGCGGATGCCCGAGAGCCAGCAGTACATTTATTACGCCTCCGGCGCCAGCACGAACGCCATCGACGCCCTGCCCCAGACGGAGCTGGTCAAAGAGCATCACATGGAGATCCTCTACTTCACCGACCAGGCCGACGAGTTCCTCACCGAAGCGCTGCGCACATACGGCGGCAAGGAATTCCGCAGCGTCCTGAACGACGACCTGGGCATTGAGAACACCGCGGCGGAGGAAGCGGACGGCGGAGACCACGCCGAGGTCCTGGCGTTTTTGAAGGAGACTTTGGGCGATCAGATCAAGGAGGCGCGCATCTCCAAAAAGCTGGTCCGCCATCCCGTATGCCTGACCGCCGAGGGCGGCATCAGCTTTGAGATGGAAAAGTATATGGCCGCCGTCCAGCCGGATATGGCCATGAAGGCCGAGCGCGTGCTGGAGCTGAACCCCGGCCACAGCGCTTTCCAGGCGCTGGAGGAGGCCGTACACAACGACAGGGAGAAGGCCGCAAACTACGCCAAGATCCTCCTGTGCCAGGCCCAGCTGATCGCCGGACTGCCCATCGAGAATCCTTCGGAATATGCAGACCTGGTCTGCGCGCTGCTGTAAGCTGCGGAAAAGCGGATCACGGGGAAGAGGCCACACCGTCTCTTCCCCCGTTCTTTTCCGGCTATCCTATAAATATGATATTTCTGATGAGAATCGTATCGGAGGCGCTCCATGGACGCAAACAAGGTATTTGCCATGAAATTTTCCAAAATCTACCCGCTGCTTGTGCAAAAGGCAGAACGAAAAGGCCGCACCCGGCAGGAGGCCGACCAGGTGATCTGCTGGCTGACGGGATACGATGAAGACGGTCTTGCCCGCCAGCTTCAGGCGGACGTCTCCTATGCCGCCTTTTTTGAACAGGCGCCCTGCATCCATCCAAACAGCGAAAAAATCACGGGCGTTGTATGCGGCGTCCGCGTGGAGACGGTCGAAGATCCCATGATGCGCCTGATCCGGCGTTTGGACAAGCTGATCGACGAACTGGCAAAAGGAAAACCGATGGAAAAAATTTTGCGGACATGACGCGCCATGTCCGCTATTATTCAAATTTTTTGTACAAATTCTTCATACTTTGGACATAAATATTCGTTACACTACATACTGTTCCAACCCGGACGGTGCCCGACCGGCCATACGCCGGGATCGCGCTACTTTTTCTGATACAGGAGGTATCACCCATGGATCACGAATATCATACATCCCCAGGCTACCCCGGCGGCAAGCCTCCCCTTCCGCCATACCGCTCCGTATATGACGCATCCTTTTACGGAGGGTATACCGGTCAGCCGTCTCAGATGCAGCCGCAGCCCCAATATAACTCCGGTTACCAGTCCCCGCCCCGCAAACAAAAAAGCTCCAAAAAGCGCGGCGTGCCGAAATTCATCGCCGCCGCCCTGGTGTGCGCCCTGCTCGGCGTAGGCGGCGGTATCCTCGGCGGCGCAGCCGGTGATCTGATTTTTCGGGATACCACAGCCATCCAGGTCAGCAGCCGCGTTGTCCCGGAGGTCAAACAGGTGAAGGTCGACGGGCAGAAACAGATGACCAACGCGGAGAACTACGCCGCCAACGTGGGCGCCGCCGTCAGCATCAACGTGGGCACCCAGATCAACTACTTCGGACGGACTGTTCAGCAGCCCTCCTCTGGCTCCGGCTTCATCCTCACGGCGGACGGCTACATCCTCACCAACTACCATGTGGTGGAAAACGCCTCCACCATCCAAGTCACCACCTACGACGGCCAGACCTACCCCGCCGCCTACATCGGCGGCGACGAGCAGTACGACATCGCCGTCATCAAGGTGGAGGCTCAGGGCCTCCAGAGCGTGGTCATCGGCGATTCCGAGCGTGTCAACGTGGGCGACGACGTGATCGCCATCGGCAACCCTCTGGGAGAGCTGACCTTCTCCATGACCAGCGGCTCCGTCTCCTCCGCCAACCGTGCCATCACCGTGGAGCGCACGCCCTTTAACATGATCCAGGTGGACTGCGCCATCAACCCCGGCAACTCCGGCGGTCCCCTGCTGAACACCTACGGCGAGGTCATCGGCATCGTCTCGGCCAAATACTCCACCTATGCCAACACCACCGTAGAGGGTCTGGGCTTCGCCATCCCCATCAACGACGTATACGCCATGGTCCAGGACATCATGGAAAACGGCTATGTGACCAACAAGGCATATCTTTCCATCTCCGGCAATACCGTGACCGCCCAGCTCCAGATGCAATACAACCTGCCCACCTCCAGCGGCGTGTTCGTCTACAGCATCGAGCCCGACGGCGCGGCGGCCAGGAGCGGCCTCCAGGCCGGCGATATCATCATCGCTCTTGGGGAAAAGCCCATTACCTCCAAGGAGGATCTGATCAACGCGACAAAACAGTACCGCGCCGGAGACACCGTAAAAATGACCGTCAACCGCAGCGGCAGCGAGGTGACCATCGACTTCACCTTCGACGCCCAGCCCCAGGAGGAGGCCTCCTCCAACAACAGCCAGGCCACCAGCCCCAACAACGGCTACAACCCGTACAAGGATTACAACGGTTACGATCTGTTCGACTACTTCTACGGTGGCCGCAGCAACAGCGCCGCGTAAATCCCGGTCGATCACACCCCTTTTCAGGACGCGCCCATCTCGGCGCGTCCTTTTTTTGCAAAGACCTGCACCATTTTGTTGACAACTCAACAAAATGGTGTTATGATCCCTTTTGGGAAAAGGAGGTCTAAAATGGAACGCTTCGGTTATAATCGTTTCACCACCCTGACTGCCGCGGCGGGCAAGGCGATCCAGCACATCAAGGCGGCCAAGATGGCCCACTACGGCCTTTCCGCCGCCCACACGGATTGCTTGTGCGACTTGCTGTCCGCGGGGGAGACAGGCCTGACTCAACGCCAGCTGATTGAAAAGGAGCAGGTGGACCGGGCGCAGATCTCCCGCATCCTGCGCCAACTGGTGCAACTGGGATACGCGGCGGGGGACGGGAGCGGCGGCGCTTACAACCGGCGCTACCGTTTGACGGACCAGGGGCGCGCCGCCGCCGGAGAGATCGAAGCGGCCATCGGCGAGGTCAACCGCTTTGTCAGCGGCCGGCTGGCCCCGGAAACCCTGTCCGCATTTTATGAAACGCTGGAATATATCGTGGACAATCTCAACGAAGCCGCACGGACTTACACATGGAAGGAAGAGGAACCATCATGAACCCGTTTTTCAAATGCTACTGCCGCCTCTATCAGACGGTATTCCGCCTGGCCCTGCCGCTGCTTCCCTATCGGGAACCGCGCCCCCTGGAAACGATGGACGCCCTGCCGGCGCTGCTCAGGGAACAAAACGTATCCCGCGTGCTGCTGGTCACGGACGAGGCACTCTATGCCGCCGGCGTCACGAAACCTTTAGAGGATATTTTGACGGCAGGCTCCGTCGCCTGCACCGTCTACCACGGCGTCGCGCCCAATCCCACGGTACAGCAGGTGGAGGACGCCGCCGCGGCTTACCGCGCCGCGGACGCCCAGGCTATGATCGCTGTCGGCGGCGGCTCGTCCATGGACTGTGCCAAAGCCGCCGGCGCACGCATCGCCCGGCCCAACCTGCCGGTGCAGAATATGGGCGGTCTTTTGAAGATCCACCGCAAAACGCCGCTGCTCATCGCCGTCCCCACCACTGCGGGCAGCGGCAGCGAGACCACCCTTGCCGCCGTCATCACCGACCCCGCAGCCCACTACAAGTACCCCATCAACGACTTTGTCCTGATCCCGGACTACACCGTACTGGACTACCGCTTCACGGTTAGCCTGCCGCCGGATGTGACCGCCGCCACAGGGATGGACGCCCTGACCCACGCGGTGGAGGCGTACATCGGCCGCAGCACCACGGCCTTGACCCGCGCCATGGCGGAGGAGGCCGTCACACTGATCGTCCGCTACCTCCGCCGGGCCTACGACGACGGCAGCGACGCCGAGGCCCGCACCGGAATGCTCCGGGCGGCCTATTGCGCGGGCGTCGCCTTCACCCGCTCCTATGTGGGTTATGTCCACGCCGTGGCCCACTCCCTGGGCGGACAGTACGGCGTGCCCCACGGTCTGGCCAACGCCATCATCCTGCCCCACTTTCTGGACCGCTACGGCAGCAGCTGCCACGCCGCCCTGGCCCGCCTGGCGCGGGTGTCGGGCCTGACGGACAGCACCGGCGACGCAGCCGCCGCCGCAGTGATGATCGCCTGGATCAAAGAGCAGAACCGCGCCATGGGCATCGGCGAGACCATCGGCGATATTCAGGAAAAGGACATCCCCGCCATGGCCGACCACGCCGCAAAAGAGGCCAACCCCCTCTACCCCGTGCCGCTGCTGATGGACGCATCCCAACTGTCCGCCATGTACTATGAACTGATGCCGAAGGAGGAAACCCCATGACCATCGAAGAGACCGTGGCGCGCCAGCGCGCCTGTTTTGACAGCAACATCACCCTGCCCCTGTCCTTCCGCCACAACGCCTTGCACCGGCTGCGGCGGAGCATCCTCGATCATGAGGCGGACATCCATGCGGCCCTGGCCGCAGCCCTGAATAAGTCCCGTGCCGAATCGTATATGTGCGAGGTGGGCATGACCCTCTCGGAGCTGCGCTATGTGGACAAGCACCTGGACCGTTGGGCAAAAGACCGCCGCGCAGCCACGCCCCTGGCCCAGTTCCACGCCCGGAGCTTCACCATACAGCAGCCCTACGGCGTCGTGCTCATCCTGTCGCCATGGAACTATCCCTTCATGCTCACCATGGAACCGCTGATCGGGGCCATCGCCGCAGGCAACTGCTGCACCGTCAAGCCCTCGGCCTACTCCCCCGCCGTCTCGGCCGTGATCCGGCGCATTGCGGCGGAGTGCTTTGACCCCGGCCATGTCGCGGTAGTCGAGGGCGGGCGGGTCGAAAACAAGGCGCTGCTGGATCAGACCTTTGACTACATATTTTTCACCGGCGGCGTCACCGTGGGCAGGGAAGTGATGGAAAAGGCCGCAAAGTATCTCACCCCCGTCACCCTGGAGCTGGGCGGCAAAAGCCCCTGCATCGTGGACCGCACCGCAAAGCTCGACCTGGCGGCAAAGCGTCTGGTGTTCGGCAAGCTCCTCAACTGCGGTCAGACCTGCGTCGCCCCGGATTATCTGCTCATCGACCGGGCCGTCAAGGACGCGTTCCTGCCCCTGCTGGAAAAATGGATCAGGCGGATGTACGGCGCCAACGCCCTGGACAACGACGGTTATGTCAAGATGATCAACCAAAAGCATTTCGACCGGGTCTGCGGCCTGATCGACCAAAGCAAGGCGGTCATCGGCGGCGGCTCCGCCCCTGCAACGCTGAAGATCCAACCCACGGTGCTGGACGGCGTCACGCCGGAGGACGCGGTGATGCAGGAGGAGATCTTCGGCCCCGTACTGCCGGTGCTCACCTACGACACCATCGACGAGGCGGAGGCCTTTGTGCGCAGCCACCCCCATCCCCTGGCGTTGTATCTGTTCAGCGAAGACCGGGCCGTGCAAGAGCGGTTCCTGCGCCGGGTCTCCTTTGGCGGCGGCTGTATCAACGATACCATCATCCACCTGGCCACCAGCCGCATGGGTTTCGGCGGCGTAGGCAACAGCGGCATGGGGTCCTATCACGGAAAGAAGAGCTTTGATACCTTCTCCCATGAAAAGAGTATTGTGAACAAATCCACCTGGATGGACCTGCCCTTCCGCTACGCGCCCTATACCGATTTTTCTGAAAAAATGCTGCGCATGTTTTTGAAGTGATCACTGGATCAAAAATACTGCACCGGACCATGGTTCCGGTGCAGTATGCTTTTCGTCTTACTCTCAAAGGGTTCTCTTTAACGGTCCATCGTCTTCAACAGCGCGCCGGCCGCGGTGACATAGACAGGCATCCCCGCTTTTTTGAAGCGGACGCCGTAGAGCTTTTCAAACAGGTCGAAAGTCTCCCGTGACCCGGGCAGGTCCACCAACGCGCCGGTCAAGATCACCAGATCACAATCAACGCTGCGGCAGGCCAGCATTGCCTCGGTGCCCACCGTTTGCAAAATCAGATTGACCAGCGCCGCCGCCGCGTCCCGTTCGGACACGCCGTCGTCCGGCCGCAGCTTGCCGAAGTTCGACAGGGTCATGCGTGGGTCGAGGCTTTCCACGTCCCCAAGGTCCAGGTCCGCGATGGAGATGTCCGCGCCGTTGCGGTCGCCCTTGTCGGCCAGGAACAAAATCTCGCTGTAGTTGGCCGAATGGACCAGGCGCGCGCCCAGGCCCATCAGCGTACCGCCGCCGACGCCGCTGCCGCAGAGATGGCGGGGCGCCTGCCCCTGCTCTGCATAGACGTAAGCCGTCCCGGTGCCGATGTTCACCACGACGCCTTTTTCCTCTCCGCTGAACCACAGCGCGCCGGCGGCCATGGCCTCGATCTCATTGACCCGCCGCACGGGTACTTCCAAGACCGCCGCGCCAATCTCCGAAGCCCGGCTGCCCGTGGCGGCGATATAGGCAAAATCCGAAGGCTCCATAGCGTTATCCGCCGCGAAACGGCTCAGGGCAGCACAGAAGGACTTGTGCCCCCCCGCGGGTCCCATACGCATGGGCGCGATGAATTGCGTGCCGTCCTCCGTCATCGCCAGCAGCTTTGTGGAAGAGCTGCCCGCGTCGATGCCAAGAATCAGTTTCATTTCCGTCCTTCTCCCTTCAGATACACTTCCACTTCCAAAAGCTGCTCCGGTGTATTCACGCCCAGCATCTCCTCCGCCGTGCACGCCGCGCAGACGCCCACGCGCCCGCCCGCCGCTTGGAGGATCGCCGGCACATCGGTCAGATAATACTCGCCCTGGGCGTTGTTGTTTTTCAGACTCTTGAGCGCCGTGAAAAGCTTTTTCGCATCAAAAACATACACGCCCGCGTTCAGTTCCCGGATCTTTTTCTGCTCCGCCGTGCAGTCTTTATCCTCCACCACCCGGTCAAAGGTTCCGTCGGCGCGGCGCAGGATGCGTCCGTAGGGCAGGTCTGCCGTACAGGTGGCCGCCAGAATAGTGCATACGTCGCCCCCTTTTTCATAGGCGTCAAACATGGCGCGGTAGGTCCGTTCCTTCATCAGCGGCATATCGCCGCAGCAGACAAGGACAGGGCCGTCGTATCCCGCCAAAGCGGACGCGGCGCAGGCTACGGCATGGCCGGTACCCAGCTGCTCAGCCTGTACGGCGTAAGGATACGCCCCAAAAGCGTCGCGCACCAGTTCTCCCCGATAGCCCACCACGAGGACGATGTCCTCCGGCGAGAGGAACCGCAAACCGTCCAGCACATAGCTCAACAGCGGTTTTCCCAGAGCTGTACGCAAAACCTTCGGCAGGCGGCACTGTTCCGATTGCAGGCGGGTCCCCTTCCCCGCCGCCAAAACGATCGCTTTCATCCCTATCACCTGATTTTCATTTTTTGATATCATCTTCCCACAAAGACAATTTGGTTTATTGTATCATACGCCCTTGTCCTTTTCAAGATCCCCATCCGCCGCGGCGCGTTTTGCTTCGTAGATTTGATCCAGCCCATCATAGAGCCGCTTCCGGGCGACCTTCTCCAGGGTATCCATCACATATTCCAGCACAAAGAATTTTTGGAGCAGAC